>DATFOL010000020.1:0-11537 GCA_035265545.1 Gemmatimonadaceae bacterium
ATCCTTCGAGATGACGGTCATCGCCTTCAGCACGGCGTCGGGGGCGAACATCGTGTCGCCGTCCACGCAGCACAGATAGCGGTAGCGGGCGAAGTTCACGCCGCAGTTGAGCGCGTCCGCCTTGCCGCCGTTGTCCTTGGACACCACGGTGAGCCGTGGCTCGGTGCGGCTGCGGTAGACCATCCGCACGGTCTTGGTCGCCAGCGTCGTGCGGTAGAACACGCGCCGCGGCTCGAGGTCGAACGCGGCGATCATCGCCGCCAGCGTACCGTCGGTGGAGCCATCGTCGACGGCGATCACCTCGGTGGTCGGATAGGCCTGCGCGAGGAGCGAGCGGATCACCGGTACCGCCATCACCTCCTCGTTGAACGAGGGCGCGATGATGCTCACCGGGATCGAGTACGGCGACTCCAGCACCGACTGGTAGTCCTCGGCGTCGTCCTGGCGTCGGCGGAAGCCGGCTTCGATGAACGCGAGGATCCCCATGCCGAGCGCGTACAGGCCGAGCACGGCGGCGTAGACGAACGAGGCGACGACCGCGACGGTGAGGAACGACAGCATCGCGGGGGTGGGCTGGATCATGACGCCTCCAGCGCCAGGGTGCGCAGCAGTTGGTTGACGGCGGGGATCGGCTCGGCCGTGGTGCGCAGCGCGGCGGCGTCGGCCATCGCCAGGCCGCCCTCGCGCAGCGCGAGCTTCAGCACCTCCATGGCCTCGTCGGACGGACGCACGCCGCTGGCGATGCCGCGGAGCGTCCAGTCCAGCACACCCAGGTTCTGCAGCACTTCGGCGGCGCCGTTGCGCGCGAACCGATCGGGGGACGACAGCTGGCCCGCGACCTCGCGCCACGTCGCGGGCCCGAGTCGCGAGAACGCGTCCTTCGCCGCCGTGCGCACCGACCACTCGCGATCGGCGAGTGCCGGGGCGATAGACGACGCGATCGACTGCCGGCGCGCGCTGTCGGGAGAGCGCTCGCCTGCCTGCGCGAGTGCGTGAATGGCCGCCGAACGGACGAACGGTGCCTCGTCGTCGAGACATCGGGTCGCGAGCGAGACGATGTTCTCCACGTGCATCTCGGCCAGCGCGAGCAGCGCCGCCTTTCGTACCGGCGGGTCCGGATCGTCGATCAGCGGTACCAGCGCGGCGACGAGCTCCGGGCGGGAGCGGGAGTGTCGGAGCAGCGTCGCACCCCAGTAGCGAAGCTCGGCGCGCGAATCCGTGAGCAGCGGAAGAAGCGGCTCGTCCAGGGAGAATCCGAACCGCTCCAGACGCGCCGCGATCCGCGAGGCGGGAAGCCGCGACGCCCGCAGCCCGCCGATGAGGATCTCCGCCGCGCGCCGGTCGCCGAGCCGCTGGAGCAGCGTCGCCGCGGTGCCCGCGACGTCCGCGTCGGCATCGGCCAGCGCCGCTCGGAGCAGGGCGTGGATCGCGTCAGGACGCGCGTGCGTCAGCGCGTGGAGCGCCGAGATGCGGCGCCATTTCCGCCGGACACCTCGGTGCGGCGTCGCGTCGCGCAGGATCCGGTCGAGCCCCAGGTGATCGAGTGAGCCTCGTGCGCAGACCTCCCGCACCCAGGGCGGCAGGTCGGTGTCCGCCGTCATTCGGTAGACCTCGTCCGCCGGCAGGCGTGCCACCATCTCCCGAACGGCGCTGGCCCGCTGAACGGGCGCCAACGCGGCGAGGGCCGGATCGGTGAGCGAGCGCTCGATCTCCAGCAGCCGGCGCTGGCGCCGGTCGTACCGCACACGATCGGCCACCACCCAGCCCGAGAAGGCCAGCCAGGTCGCCGCCACCGCCGCGAAGCCGGGCACGAGCAGCGGCTCGACCCCGGTCGCGAGGATCGTGCTCATCACGCCACCCGGATGGGAGCGCGCACCGGGACCAGCGGACGCTGGGCGGACCGCTCCTGGCGCGCCAGGAAGGATCGCATCACCGAATCGACGATCTCGTCGATGTCTGTCGTCGGGGCGAACCCGACCAGGCTCCGGAGCTTCGACGTATCGGGGATGCGGCGCGGCATGTCCTGGTAGCCGGAGTCGTACGCGTCGGCGTAGGGAATCAACACGATCGGCGAGTTGGACCCGGTGATGTCCTTCACCCGCTTCGCGAGCTCGAAGATCGAGATCTCCGTCGATGCCCCGATGTTGTAGATCTGGCCGGCGGCCTCGGGGCGCTCCATGAGCGCCACCAGCGCACGGACGACGTCCTTGACGAAGCCGAAGCAGCGCGACTGGGAGCCGTCGCCGTACACGGTCATCGGCTTCCCGGTCATCGCCTGCTGGACGAGCGTCGGGACCACCATCCCGTAGTGCCCCGTCTGCCGCGGGCCCACCGTATTGAAGAGGCGAACCACGGTGACCGGCATCTGCCGCTCGTGGAAGTAGGCGAGGGCCAGGAACTCGTCGAGCGCCTTGGAGCAGGCGTAGCTCCAGCGTCCCTTGGACGCCGCGCCCATGACGATGTTGCCCTCCTCGCGGTAGGGCAGGTCGGTGCTGAGGCCGTAGACCTCCGAGGTCGACGTGAACAGCACCCGCTTCCCCTTCTTGGCGGCGGCCGAGAAGACGACCTCGGTGGCCTGCACGTTGTTCTCGATCGTGCTGATCGGGCTGTCGATGACCCGGCGCACCCCCACCTCGGCCGCCAGGTGGTAGACCATGTCGACGCGGTCCACCAGCTCGGCCGTCACCTGCGCGTTCTGCACGCGCCCGATGGTGTAGTGGAAGTACGGATGCCGCTTCAGGTACTCGATGTTGTCGATGCTGCCCGTGGACAGATCGTCGAGGATGAAGACCTCGTCGCCGCGGGCGAGGCAGGCGTCCGCGAGGTGGGATCCAACGAATCCGGCGCCGCCGGTGATGAGCACACGCATCTGTGTATGTCCCTGGGAGGGTCCTGTCCCAGAGAGACGAGCATGCGAGCCCAGCTGTAACGGTGGTCACAGACAGGCGGGGGTGCGCGGAAACGGAGCGCGCAGAACATCCGTAGTCCACAGGCCTGCTACATTGGACTCCCGCCCGCGCCATGCGTTTCGCGGGACCTTTCCGTCCGCCATCCCATGACCGAGTCCCAGACCGAAGCCCTCCGCGAGCGGGTCGCCGCCGCGCTCCGCCACCAGTACCGGATCGAGGACGAGATCGGCCGCGGCGGGATGGCCATCGTGTACCGAGCGCGGGACGTACGCCTCGAGCGACTGGTCGCCATCAAGGTGCTCCCGCCGGAGCTGGCCCTCGACCCCGCGCTGGGCGCCCGATTCACCCGCGAGGCGCAGACGGCGGCCCAGCTTGCGCACCCCCACATCGTCCCCATCCACGACGTCGGCGAGCGGGACGACATCGCGTACTTCGTCATGTCGCTGATCGACGGCGGCAACCTCGCGCAGCGGCTCGCCCAGCAGCGGCGTCGCCCCGTGGACGAGGTGCGACGACTGCTCTGCGAGACCGCCGACGCTCTCGCCTACGCACACCTGCGCGGCGTGGTGCACCGGGACGTGAAGCCCGACAACATCCTGATCGACGGCCAGGGCGGCCGCGCGATGGTGACCGATTTCGGGATCGCGCGCGCGATCGAGGGAGACTCGCGTCTCACGCTCACCGGCGTCGCGGTCGGCACGCCGACCTACATGTCGCCCGAGCAGGCGGTCGGCGAGCGCGACCTCGACGGCCGGAGCGACATCTACTCCCTCGGCGTGATCGGCTACCAGATGCTCACGGGGAGGCCACCCTTCTCGGCGGGCAACTCGATGGCGCTGCTGCTCAAGCATGTCAGCGAGCGTCCGCGGCCGATCGCCGAGCTGCGCCCCGAAGCGCCGAAGCCGCTGTGTGACGCGATCGAGCGCGCGTTGAAGAAGGCGCCGGAGGATCGCTGGCCGACCGCCGCGGCGATGCGCGAGGCGCTGATGACGGGAGACGAAGCCGCCCAGCCCGGTCGGCGCGAGGGCCGCGAGCCGATCCGATACACCTCGCCGATCCCTCGCAATCGGCGTGGGACGTCGCCGACGCCTCCGTCACGCGTCGCACCGCAGGGCGATGCGGCGTCGCCGCCGAGTCCGATCTCCGGCACGCTCGTGCTCGAGCCGCCCCATCTCGCGGGGCTCACGGCGGAGCAGCGCGCGGACCTTCGCTTGTGGGTGGGGCGCGTCAACCTGCTCGACCGTGTGAAGTCGTACCGGCGCTACGCACTGTACACGGTGGGCGCGTGGATCGGCGGCACCATCTGCTTCGGCTTCGGCGTCGCCGAGCTTCCCCCGCTCGTCGCCGGGCCAATCGTGCCGATCATCATGACCACGACGCTCGTGCGACGCGGGGCGTCGCTGCGGCTGGCCGGGCTGCAGTTGCGGCGAGTGCTCTTCTCCCGCCGCTCACGCCGTGCCATCGCCGCCGCGCCGCTGCCGACGAACAGACAGTTGCGGAAGCTCGCGGCGCGTCCGGTGCTGGAGAGCACGTACGGCGCGGCGATCCGGCGCGCCGCCGAGGAGCGCGCGACGATCCTCCAGATCCTGAAGAAGCTCTCGAAGGCCGATCGCGCGCTGCTGCCCGACGTCGTGCCCACGGTGAACGCGCTCGTGGAGCGCGTGGCGCATCTCGCCACGACACTGCACCGGATCGACACGGAATTCGATCCCGAGCTCGCCGGCGTGCTCGAGTCGCGCCTCGCCGACGCGGAGGGCCGCGAGAACTCCACCGACGAGCTGCGGCAGGTCGCGCTGCTCAGGCGTCAGCGCATCTCGATGGAGCACCTCGGACGACAGCGCGTCGCACTGACGCGCCAGCTCGAGAACGCGGGACTCGCGCTCGAGAACCTGCGTATCGACCTGCTCAAGCTCCGGGCGTCGGGGCTCGAGGCGGGGCTGAGCGACGTGACCAGCGCCACCCAGGAAGCACGGGCGCTGTCGCACGACATCGGCGTGGCGCTGCATGCGGTGGCGGAGGTAAGGGAACTGCGCTGAGTTGGTTGGTTGGATCGCGGTTTGATGCGAAACGGCCTCGGAAGCTCCTGCCTCCCGAGGCCGTTTCGCACGATCTCACCATCCAACCAACCCACTCACCGCTTCTCGGCCAGCTTCCAGAACTGCCGCTCGCCGATCACCGTCACCTTGATCCCCTCCGCCGCGAGCCGTCGCACCTCGATCAGCTTCGATCCGCCGTCCTTGCCGGCGATCTGCTGCGCGTTCGGTCGTCCGCGCACGAGGATGTCCGTCGAGGGCCCAGGCTTCGACTGCACCATCGCTCCAGCCTTCCTTGCGGCGGCGATCGCGTCGGCCCTCGGGCGCACGAGGAATCCGGTGAACGACACACGCTTGCCCTTGAGGCTCGCGACCCGGCCGAGGCTCGGCTCCGTCGACCGCTTGCGCAGGGCGGAGATCAGCTCGCGCGCCGACTCGTAGCGCTTGCCGCGCGAGCCCAGGCAGCAGTGGATGACTTCCTTGAGATGATCGCTGCACGGCAGGCTGCGCACGTCCTTGCTGCGCATCGGGCTCGTGATGTCACCGCGCAGGAGCATTGCCGCGAGCAATCCGATCTGATACACGTCGTCGCGCTTCTGCCAGCGCCGCACGCGTCCCCATGCGATCTCGTTCGGCACGTGAAAGAGATTGAACGAGTCCGCCGTGACGCCGCGCCGGCTGAGCTGGTGCGTCGCGATGCCGAAGTCGCCGAGCTTCAGCTCGTCGTTCGCGCACACGAACACGTTGAACGGCGTGAGATCGCGATGCATGGCGTGCCCTCGATGCAACGCATCGAGCGCTCCGGCGATCGCGGCGAGCTCGCGACGAACGAACCGCTCGGTCTGCGCGCCCTCCCGCTCCAGCCACGCGCCGAGATCGCCCTGCTCGGCGTACTCCATGGCGAGGCAGTAGCGCATCTGGCCGTCGACCGACTCGGCGAACCGGTCGTACACGCGCAGGGCGCGCGGCTCGCGCGCGAGCAGCTCGGCGAAGTACGCCTCGCGCAGCCAGCCCGAGAGCCGGTCGCTGATCTTGACGCACACCTTGTCGGGGAAGCCGTGGCTCGGCGACGGCGTGGCGAGATACACCTCGCCGAACCCACCCTTGCCGATCAGCCGGTCGAGGCGGTAGCTGCGGCCGGTCTCGGAGCTGTGGGCCGAGGGAAGTGCCGACTCTGCGGCAGGCCCAGCGGGCACCAGTGGCTGGCGGTCGAGGTGGCGGGTGTAGTGCGCGCGCCGAGTCAGGGGCCGTGGCTGCGATGTCGGCATGCGAGGCGTTGCAGGGAAGGGCGCGCAGCGGACCGGCATCGGGCGGCGCGACGCGAGACTGGAGTGTGCACCGGCCAGTGGCTTCGCGCCAGCGGCCGGTGGCCCCGACGCTGGATACGAATACATTCCCGCGGCCGGCGTTCCTGCCCCCCGGGCTCGAACGCCCGCTGCGCCGCTCGAACTCGCCCATCCGACGCGCTGATGCACCAGCATTCCGTCCGCCGACTGGTTCTCTGCTGCACCCTGCTCATCGCTTCGCTGACGGGCGTCCGTACGTCGGCCCAGCCGGTGCAGGCCGGCATTGCCCGCGACGCGAAACGCGGACGACCACTGGAGTGCCTCCACGTGGTGTTGCTCGACTCCGCCGACAAGGCGATCGCACACACCGTCACCGATTCGGCCGGTCGGTTCTTTCTCGAAGCGCCAGGCGCCGGCGCCTACCGGGTGCAGTTCCGCGTCCATCAATGGGAGCCGCTCACCGGCCCGCTCGACACGCTCGGTGACGCGGAGTTCAGGCAGCGCATCTATCCGCTCACGTTCGCCAACATCGTTGGGTTCGACTCGACCGCCGACGCCGATACCCTGACCGAAGCCGAACGGCGCCGGCGCAATGCGCTCGCCTACGAGCAACGGCGCGCTTCGGACGCCGAGAGCGGCTGGAGTAGCCGGAAGCCGATCCCGGAGCAGAGCGGGGTCCAATACCCCACCGAGCGTCGCCGCACGAGGACCAGTGGCCGCGTGCTCGCCTGGTTCATCGTCGACTCGACGGGCAGCACGCGGCCGAGCTCGTGGGAAGTGGTCAGCGCTTCGGACGAAGAGTTCGCGTTCGCGATGAAGCGGGCGTCGCGCACATGGAAGTGGGAGCCGGCGCGCAACGCGGGCCGCCCGGTCTGCGAGCTGACGCTCGACTACACGACCTTCGACATGACCCGCGGCTTCGGGCGGATCATGTTCTACACGCGCTAGTCCCGCGCGCCGGCCACTCGTTACGTCGAGCTCTAGTCCTTCGGTACGTTCCGTCCGACGATGATCGTGATGTTGTCCGTCCCGCCATCGTCGAGCGCATCCTGCACCAGCTGCTCGCACGCCTGCTTCGCGCTCGTCATCGTCGCGAGACGCTGCGCGATGCGCTCGTCGGTCACGTGCTTCGTCAATCCGTCGCTGCACAGCAGGTGGACGTAGTCCCACTCCGCCCGCAGCCGCGTCACCACCGGCTCGGCCGTGCCCGCCCCGAGCGCGCTCGAGAGCACGTGCGCGAACTGGGTGTGCGGCGCCTGAGCGCGCGTGAGGACGCCGCTGTCCACCAGGTCGTTGGCCAGCGTCTGGTCGCGGGTCACTTGCGTCAGCCGCCCGTCGTGCCACAGGTAGTACCGCGAATCGCCGAGCTGGAGGAGGTAGTAGGCCGGCCACACGCCCATGAACAGTGTGAGCGTCGTCGCCATCGAGCCGTGCTCCTCGTGCTCGCGCGCGCGGGCGAGGATCGCCTCGTGCGACCGCACGGCACAGGTCTGAAGCTGCTGCGTGAACGTCGACTCCGTCACGTCGCTCTCGTAGAGGCAGGACATGCTGTCGTTCACGTACTGCATCACCGACTCGAGCGCGGTGGCGCTCGCCTCGGCGCCGCCTTCCTCACCGCCGACGCCATCGGCCACCATCGCGAGGAACGCCACTCGCTGCTCGCCGAGCGGGAGGTGTTGCTGGGTGCCGAGGTTCGTCGCGAGCACCTTCACGCGCTTGTGGACCGTCGCGAGCAGGAAGTGGTCCTGGTTCTCCGAGCGGACCTTCCCTGGGTGCGTCATGCCATGGACGTCGATCTCGTCGTCACGTGGCTTGCGGGTGTTCGGCAGGTTGCTCGTCGACATGCGGCCGTGCCTTGGTCGGGGCTCGGCCGGAAATCTGTCGCGCGAGGAAGCCGTTGTCGAACGAGGGCACGCCGCCCGGGAGCGGCGCGCCGTTATCGCCGAGAAGTTTGTCGCTCGGCGTTGATGAACGCGACCAGCGGCAGGATCTCCTTCTCCCGCATCGCGAGGTTCGGCATCCGCTTGCCGTCGGTCGGTGGCTTGATGGAGGGATCCGCCAGGAACCGCGCGAGGTAGTCGGCCGGGAACCGCTTGTCGCTGAGGTCGGGCCCGAAGGTGGCGACCTGGCCGGTGATCGGCACGTCGCGGTGCACGTGGCAGTTGACGCAGCCCTGCGACGCGAAGAGGCGTCGCCCGCGCTCGACCTCGCTGAAGCGCGCGATGCCGCGCGTGGCGAGGTGCTCTTCGACCGTGCCGCGAATCGGCGTTACCGAGTCGACGACGCGCCAGGGAATCAGGACGGCCTTGCTGTCGCCGAAGCCGCTGTGGATCGTCACCTGCCACTCGCCGGCTTCGGGAAAGGTGATTCGTCCGCGATAGCCTCCCCTCTGGCCGTCCTCGGCGAACGCCCACGTCGTGCCCTGTACGACTCGCGCGCCCGACCGGGCCTCGAGCGTCGGCTTCAGCCCGTCGAGCGGCGATTCGCCGTGCTGCCTCACCTGCCACGCGAGCTGCAGCGGCTTGCCGGCGACCCAGGCGTCGGGGATCTTCGCCACCTTCACGACCGCCCATCCGCCGTTGGCCGTGAGCGCGAGGGTGGAGGCGACCAGCAGAGCTCCAGCGGTTCCCAGCGCGAGCCTCTTCATGGGCCACTCCAGAATGGCGACGTGGGTTGGATGTCGCGCGCCCGGGCTTCGTTTAGTCGCCCGATGCCGCTCAGCTCGGCGCGACTCGCGCGGTCATGACGATGCCGGCCAGGCCGTAGGGCATCACATCCCCCGGCGTCTCGCGAACACCAGCAGTGCGATGCCGACGATGGCGGCGATGGCGCCGTTCACCGCCCACTTCCGCTGCCCCGTCATGAAGCTGCCCGGCAGGACGTTGATCCCCTGGAGGATCCAGATGATCCCCATGAGGATCAGCAGCACGCCAGCAATGGTCATCGCGGTCCGCATCGGATGAGCGTGTGGAGGGTGATCATGACGCCAGCGCGGGGAACACGGTGCGCTCCACGTGCTCGCACAGCTCGCCCAGCAGGGCGATCACTTCCCGGCCGCGGCCGGCGCCGTCGGGTGCATATGCCATTCCGTACTCCGCGCGCAGGAACATGTCGAGCTTCGGGTCGGGGCCCACGATCTTCGTGACGGCCACCGCGACGATGCCGCCGTCGGTGAACGGTCCGGTCGCGATGGAAGGTTCCCCGACGATCGTCGTCTTGCGCTGGGTGTTCACGCCCATCGTGCCGCTCCGCAGGTACCCCGCCGAGAGTCGCGGCGGATCTTCCGCGTCGAGCTGCTGGAGCGTCCAGAGCGCGCCGTTCCGGAAGCCGCCGATCGTGTGATAGGGCTGCAGTGCCTCGAGCGTCGCCTGCGCCTCGTCGGACATGCTGGCGATCGCCTTCCTCGACCGCTGCGCGAACAGCGCGAGCGACTCGTAGATCGGAAATCGAACGGGCTTGCCGGCGAGCCCCGTGACCAGCTCATCGAGCGCGGTGCGCAGGCTACGCACGGCCGCATGGGCGAGCTGCGGGATCTCCGCGGGCACCGGTGCGACCACCTGCACGCGCACGACATACCGTCCGGCGCGCATGTCGTTCTCGTGGACCAGCCGGTACGGGCTCGTCGCGAGGTACGCCTGTTCGGCGGCGGCGAGCTCGGCGAGCAGTCGGCGCGCGTGCGCGACACCGGCTTCGGTCATCGTGCTGATCTTCCCTGGTGTCGTGTCGGCCGAATATCTCGACCGCGTTGAGGGCCCGACAGCCCTCGCCGACGACGGAAACGCGAATCTCCACCCAAGCTCCACATCCTCTCCATACCGCCTCCAAGCATTACCGAACGGTCGAGCCCATCCTGCGTGCGTACCGCGCGGCGCTGCCGTCGCGCCGCTTCGCACCCCTACGCACAGAGGACTGGATCATATGGCACGCCTGCTCCCCGACCCGACCTTCTACCCGTCCCCCGCCATGGCCGTCGAGGCTCCCGTGGAGACGCTCGCGTACGTCGCGCTGCTCACCCCGGGCGACAGTGGCAAGAAGGACGCGCTCGGCGTCATCGACGCCGATCCCGACTCGCCGCACTTCGGTCAGCTCGTGAACAAAGTCGAGCTTCCGAACGGCGGCAACGAGCTGCACCACTTCGGCTGGAATGCCTGCAGCTCGCACCTCTGCGCGTACGCCGCCAACCCGCACGTCGAGCGGCGCTATCTCATCCTGCCCGGTACCAACAGCTCGCGGATCCACATCCTCGACACCCACCCCGATCCGAGCGCTCCGCGGCTGATCAAGGTGATCGAGCCCGAGGAGATGATGAAGAAGAGCGGATACTCTACCCCGCACACCGTGCACTGCGGTCCCGATGGCATCTACATCAACGCCCTCGGCGCCCCGGACGGCAACGGCCCAGGCGGGATCTTCATGCTCGACCACGACACCTTCGAGGTGAAGGGTCGCTGGGAGAAGGACCGCGGGCCGCAGCAGCTGGCCTACGACTTCTGGTGGCACCTCGGCCACGACGTCATGATCACCAGCGAGTGGGGCACCCCCAACATGGTGAAGGACGGCCTCAATCCCGAGCTGCTGCTCGCGGGCAAGTACGGCAACTCGCTGCACGTGTGGGACCTGCACAAGCACCGGCACCTCCAGAAGCTGGAGCTCGGCGCCGAGCAGCAGATGGTGCTCGAGCTGCGCCCGGCGCACGACCCGCGCAAGGCGTACGGCTTCGTCGGCGTCGTCATCAGCCTGAAGGATCTCTCCAGCTCCATCTGGCAGTACTACCTCGACGAGGTCACCGGGAAGTGGGCGGTGCGCAAGGTCATCGAGATCCCCGCCGAGCCGGCGGACCCCGAGGACCTGCCCCCCATGCTCAAGGGCTTCGGTGCCGTGGCGCCGCTCGTCACCGACATCAACCTCTCGGTCGACGACCAGACGCTCTACGTGAGTTGCTGGGGCACCGGCAAGCTGTTGCAGTACGACGTGAGCGATCCGGCGCATCCGAAGCTCACCGCGACGCTCGGCATCGGCGGCATCGTGAACCGCACCGCGCATCCCAAGGACGCCGACCGTCCGCTCAACGGTGGTCCGCAGATGGTGGAAGTCAGCCGCGACGGCAAGCGCGTCTATCTCACGAACGGCCTCTACACGCCGTGGGACAACCAGTTCTACCCGGCGGGGATCAGGGGCTGGCTGGCGAAGATCGACGCCGATCCCAACGGCGGGATGTCGTTCGACGAGAAGTTCTTCGTCGAGTTCGAGGATGGGCTGCGTCCTCACCAGGTGCGGCTCGAGGGCGGCGACGCCAGCTCTGATTCCTT
>DATFOL010000021.1:0-2003 GCA_035265545.1 Gemmatimonadaceae bacterium
CAGTCCGGACGCCGCGCCGTCGCGATCATGCGCGACGTCCAGACGAATGCCCAGTATCGCGTTGCCAACGGCGGCACGCTCGGCCGGATGCGCGTCACTCAGATTCGGCCGCGCGCCGTGCTGTTCTCGATCGATGAGTTCGGGCTCAGTCGCCAGGACTCCCTTGTCTGGTCGGATACCACAAAGGTGAGGATTAGATGAAGCCCGTTCTGGCCGTCATCGTCGCTGCAACACTCGCGCTCGGCCCCAGCGCCGCGCCTGTAGCAGCATTCCCCGCTGAAGGGGCGGTGACCTCGCTCAGCGTGGTGCCGGCCTCTGGCCGTGCAGAGCTCGTGATCGGCGTCGCCGGCGCGATCGAAGTCGCCGACTTCACGCTCCGGAGCCCCGATCGCGTCGTGCTCGACATCAGCGGAGCGTCGCTCGGCGTCGGCTCGCGCACCTACGATCACAAGGCGCGCGGCGCGATCACCGATGTCCGCTTCTCCCAGTACCGCCGCGGTACGGTGCGTGTCGTCATCCTGCTGGATGGTCCGCGCAGCTACGAGGTGAACAAGGAGAACGGTGAGGTTCGCGTCTCCATCGCCGGCGACGGATCGGCGGAGTTCGCGGCCTGGCACACCGGCGGCGAGCGCCCTGCGGCGCGGGCCGATTCCCGTGTCGCCGCCCGAGACGACGCGCAGGACGATGCGCGCGACGACGCTCGAGCCGACTCCCGCGCCGCGGGCGATCCGGCCATCGATCGCGTGGTCGCCGAGAACACCCGGCGCGAGCGCGTCGACGACTCCCGCCGCCGCACCGTGGTGCAGCAGGCGCAGCAGCGTCCGCAGCAGCCCCGCATCACCGTCACCTATCAGCAGGCCGACATTCGCGACGTGCTCGCGGCCTTCGCGGCCTTCTCCGGGCGGACGATCATCCCGAGCTCGGCGATCCCCGCTGTCCGTGTCGACGCCGAGATCAAGGACCAGCCATGGGACGTGGCCCTGCAGGCGATCCTCGCGTCGCAGAACCTCGCCGCCACCGAGGACCGCAACGGGATCCTCATCGTGGACACCCAGGAGCGCATCGCGTCGCGCGCTCAGACCGAGCCGCTCCAGACTCGCGTCGTCCGCCTCAACTACCAGCGCGCCACGGCCATCGGCGATCAGGTCCGGACGCGGATGCTCCAGTGCATCCCGTCCGAGCAGCCGACCGTGGCTCCCTCGCAGAGCAGCAGTGCGAACGCGGGCAACCCTCCGCCCGTCGGTGCGCCGTCCGCGCAGCCGACCATGGCCGGTGGGGTCAATCCCGCCAACCAGATGATCAACGCCATGGTCGACGCGGCCGCGTGCCGCGGACGTGGCAGCGTCTCCTTCGACGAGGTGACGAACAGCGTCAGCATCACCGCGCCGTCGAGCAGCCTCGATGACCTCGTCGCCTTCGCCGAGTCGCTCGATCTGCGGCAGCCGCAGGTCAACATCAAGGCGAAGATCGTCCTCGTGAACCGCACCGACCTCGACGCGCTCGGAATCAAGTACGACCTCGGCACGCGTCAGCAGTACTTCAGCAACGTCATCCAGCGCACGGACTCCGCCGGCAACCCCGGCTCGCCAAACGCTCCGCCGACGGTGCTGCTCGGTGGCAACACGGTCTCGGCCATCGCCAACGCCTCCGGCAACGTCCCGGGCGCGGCGCTCCGCCTGATCTATTCCACGGCGCTCGGCGGGTTCGACTTCTCGACCTTCCTCGACGCGCTTCAGGAGGTCTCGCTCCTCGACGTGCAGGCCGAGCCGAGCGTGACCACGGTGAACAACAAGACGGCGGAGCTGGTCTCCGGCGTCCAGGTGCCCTTCGTCCCGCTCATCAGCAGCGGCGGCGGCGCCACCCAGCTCAACGCTCCGGTCGCGGTCGAGCGAATCCAGACCGGCGTCACGCTGCGGGTCACCCCGAGCGTCACGAACAACGGCCACATCATGATGCGCGTCGAGACCGTGAACTCCGACGTGAACTTCACGAACAACGGCACG
>DATFOL010000022.1:0-3554 GCA_035265545.1 Gemmatimonadaceae bacterium
CGACCGTTTCCACGCATATGACGCACCCGATCGGATCGCCCTACGTGCGCGACCAGATCTCCCAGCGCGCCGTGGTGCTCAACGAAAAGCGGCTTCAGCCCGATGGCCAGTACGTCCTGTATTGGATGCAGTCGACGCAGCGCTTCGAGGACAACTGGGCGCTGCGCTACGCGACGCTCGAAGCGGACCGAGTGGGCAAACCGCTCCTCATCCATCAGGGGATCGACCCCACCTATCCGCACGCGTCCGATCGCTTCCACACGTTCGTGCTTCAGGGAGCGCGCGAGCTGGCGACGCGGGCGACGGATCTCGGTCTCACCTACCGATTCGCGCTCCGTCGTCGCCGCGACGATGACCGTCGCGTGGTGGACCGACTGGCACAGCGCGCGGCGCTGGTGGTGACCGACCTTTTCCCAACCGCTGGCGTGGCCGCGCGCTCCCAGCGACTCGCCGAGCGGGTGCACTGCCGCGTCGTGGCGGTCGACTCGGTTGGGGTCGTGGCCGCCGCCGCATTCCACCGCGAGGAGTACGCGGCCCGAACGATTCGTCCGAAGCTGGCGCGGCTCGTCGACTACGCGCTCGAACCCGTCGACGATCGACCGCCGAAGCGTGCGCTGCGGACTTCCATGCTCGAGTCGCTCGACGTGGATTGGCTCGACGTGGCGCGGTGCGACATCACCGCCGAGGTCGGGCGGTGCGAGATCGACCACGAGGTGGGCCCGGTGGCATTGCGCGGCGGGTTGGCTGCGGCGCGGGCACGGCTCGCGGCGTTCGTAGCGGACGGGTTGCAGGAATACGCCGATCGACGGAGGAATCCGTCGGACGATGGGGGGTCCAGCCGGCTGTCGCCGTACCTGCACTACGGGATGATCTCACCCCTGGAGGTGGTGCGCACCGTCCGCGCCGACGCCACGGCCCAGGCGAGCGACGCGTTCCTCAACGAGATGCTGACCTGGCGGGAGCTGTCGCTCAACTTCTGTCTGCGGAACCCACATTACGGTTCGCTCGTGGCTCTCCCGGATTGGGTCCACCGGTCGATGAAAGCCCATGCACGCGACCCACGGGAGACCGTCTATTCGCTGGAGGCCCTCGAGCGGGCGGCGACCCACGATCCGATCTGGAACGCCGGCCAGCGCGAGCTGCTCGAAACGGGGCAAATGCACAACATCGTGCGGATGCTGTGGGGAAAGGCGGTGATCACCTGGGCGCCGACCTACGAAGAGGCGCTCGCATGGCTGCTCCACCTCAACAACAAGTACGCGCTGGACGGCCGGGATCCGAACAGCTACGCGGGGATCCAGTGGTGCTTCGGGAAGTTCGACCGCCCGTTCGCCGCGCGCCCGGTCTGGGGAACGATCCGCCCGATGTCGCTCGAGCGGGCCCAGAGCAAGTACGAGATGGGGGAGTACCTGGCGCGGTGGGGCGCCGTGGCCATCGAAGCCTGAACGGCCCAGGGGTCCTTCCAGACCGCGCGGAGGGCGTCCCGACTTGCCCGACGCGCCGAGGAAGGTAATCATGTTGGTCCCCACCCCAGCATGATACTTCCCACCGCCCCCGACGTCCTTGCCGCCGCTCGCCGGCTGCGAGGTGTGATCCAGCGCACTCCGTGCAGCTATTCCGCCCCGCTTTCCGCGCGCTCGGGGACGGAGTCGCACATCAAGTGGGAGAGCCAGCAGAGCACCGGCTCGTTCAAGCTCCGGGGCGCGTTCAATGCGCTGTTGACGATGCCGATCGAGGAGCGCCGGCGCGGCGTGGTCGTGGCGTCGGCCGGAAATCACGGGCTGGGTATCGCGCATGCGGCGCGGACCCTCGGGATGCGCGCACGCGTCTACGTCCCGGCGAGCGCACCGCACGTGAAGCGCGACGGGATCGCCGCGATGGGCGCGGAAGTGGATGCCACGCAGCCAGACTACGATGCAGCGCACGACTCGGCGCTCGCGTGCGCGGCGCGTGATGGCCTGACCTTCGTGAGCCCCTGCTCCGGTCAGCCGCTCCTCGCAGGTCAGGGAACCGTGGGCCTCGAGGTCCTCGAGGATCTGCCCGGCGTGCGGACAATCGTCGTACCGGTGGGTGGTGGCGGCCTCGCGGGTGGCATCGCGGTGCTCATGCGCGCGGTGGCCCCGCACGTGCGCATCGTCGGCGTACAGAGCGAGCTGACGAACGCGATGGCGGCGTCGCTCTCCTCGGGGCGCCGCACGACGGTGCCCGTAGTCCCGACGCTCGCCGACGGCCTTGCCGGGCAGGTGGACGACACGGGAGTGGTGATCGGCCGGTTCGCTCTCGACGAGATCTTGCAGGTCAGCGAGCGGGAGATCGCCGAGAGCATGGCATGGCTCTCACGGATGCACGGCGCGCGGGTCGAGGGATCGGGCGCGGTCGCCGTCGCGGCGCTGCTGACGCGCGGCAACTGGGACGGACCAGTCGCCGCCATCGTGAGTGGGGGGAACGTCGACCAGCGGGTCTGGGGCGAGATCGTCGGCGAGACGGCCGCTGTCGCGTAGGTAGTCGAGGAGCACGAACGCCGAACGGCACGCCGGAGATCGTCCGGCGTGCCGTTTCAGCGTTCGCGAGCGCTTTGAAGAGCGAGCTTACGGCCGCTCGACGTTGCGATCCTCGGACGCCGCGGGGCGACGCTCGCCACCGAGCGAGTTGCCGCTCGACCGAGCCGTGCCCTGCCCGCCGCTGTTCGCCGCCGGCTGGCCGTTGTTGGTGGCGGACAGGCCGACCTCGCGATCACCCTGGAACCGCTGCGAGCCCTGCTCGGCGTTGTTCCCGCCGTTCTGCATGCGCGCCGCCCGGTTGGCGCCACGCGCTTCGCCGCCACGACGGCCGATGGCCGCCATGTGCTCGCGGTTGCGACTCACGGTGACACCGCCCTTGCGTCCTGCGGCGCGCGCCTCGCTCGAGTCGAACTCGTGGGCCGTGCCCTTCTGGTGCGCCGCGCGGCCGCCCTTGCTCGCGATCTCGCGCTGCTTCGAGCGATCCATCGAGGCGAAGCCACGATTGCTCCGACGTGGAGCGGCGCCGCTCTCCGCCGCGCCGTCGCCGCGTCCAGCGCTCTCGCCACCCGTCGTGCGCGCCGAGCGCCCACTTTCGTTGGAGATCTCGCGCTGCCGCTCCCGATCCGCGCCGAAGCCGCGCTCCTCATTATTCGGTCTGATCGCCATTCCCGCTCCTCCTGAATGTGGTGGGCCGCTCCGCCCGGTCCGCGCTCCCCAATGCTACGGGTATTGCGCCCTCTCCGCTGTGGCCCGTCCGAGGGCCGCTCCGTGCGCCATGGTGTGCAAACTGCGGACCCATGTGTTTGTCACAGCAGGACTTTCGTGAATCCGCATCGTGATTCCGACGCAATCACTCGCATCGCGCGCAATCACGCGCATCGCGTCGGGTCGCACGCTGCGGGCAATTGGCGGGCCGCTGCAAAGTATATTCTCGCCATGTCGCTCGCCGTTCGACTGCTCGGCACGTCCGCGTCCCGTCCCACCGTGGAGCGCAATGTCGCATCGATCGCGCTCGTGCGCGAAGGTGAAACATTGCTCTTCGACTGCGGCGAG
>DATFOL010000023.1:0-2852 GCA_035265545.1 Gemmatimonadaceae bacterium
CGCACGTGTCGCGGCCCGTCTGATGCCACGTAACTAGCGCCCCGAGGTGAAGTACGGGTTAACTTCCGGTAAACACCCGTTTCAGTCCGCCAAAAAATGCTGCGTATTTCCACCTTCGGTCGCCTGGCGCTCGATGACGAGGCCGGACCGGTAGGCGGTGTCGGAAGTTGGCGTCCCACCCTCGCTGCGCTCGCGCTCCTCGCCGCGAGCGGCGATCAGGGCGTCCCGCGAGAGCGCCTGCTCTCCATGCTCTGGCCGGAGAGCGCGCCCGAGCGTGCTCGAAACAGCCTCAAACAACTCCTCTCCGCACTGCGGCGAACCGTTCCCGGCGCCGCGATTCCCGGGACGACGCTGCTGCGCCTCGACAGCGCTGCCGTCTCGTGTGACCTGTGGGACTTCCGTAACGCGCTCGCGCGCGGCGAGTTGGACGCAGCGGTGTCCGTATACGCCGGCCCCTTCCTCGATGGCTTCTCACTCCCTGGTGCCGTCGAGTTTGAACGGTGGTCGGAAGGCGAGCGAGCTCGACTCGCCGGCGAGATGCATCGAGCGCTCGAGACGCTAGCCGAGCGAGCGACGGCCGCCGGCGATCACCGCACCGCGATCGCGCACATGCGCCGACTCGCTGTCGCCGAGCCGCTCGACTCCGACGTTGCGCTCCGTCTCATGCTCGCGCTCGTCGCGTCCGGCAACCGCACGGGTGCGTTGCAACACTTCGACATTCATGCAGCGCTGGTGCAGCAGGAATTGGAATGCGCGCCCGATCCTGCAATCGTCGAGTACGCTTCCGTTCTGCGAGAGATGCCGCGCGTCGCGGTCGTTGCGGGCGTGGTACCGCGTGCTGCCACTGAGACGCGCACGTCGCGCGTGGCGAGTCACTCGATTCGTCCGGCAGATGAGAGGACTGGTGCGCCAACGCTTCGGCTCGTCTTGGACGATGCGACGGCGCGCACCGATGCGCCGCCTGCGTCGCACTCGTCCGCCGCGAACCCCACCTCGTCTTCCACCGACTCCGATACTCCATCGCGTGTTGGCGATCCAGACACCGCTACGAATCACCATCCCACTGCTGTCGAGACGGCGCCGACATCATCACCGAAGTGGCAGCATCGCTCGCTGGTTGCAGGGTCGGTGGCCGCGGGCGTCGTACTCGGCTTCACGGTGTTCGGCCTCTTCAGCCGAGTGGGCCGGCCTCAGGATCGGCCCGTGGAGTCGGCGAGCGCGAGTGTCGGCGCGCCCAGCGTGGTCGCCGTGATGCCCTTCTCGGTCCGGGGAAGCAGCCCTGCGCTCGCCCAACTCGGCAGCGGTCTCGCCGACCTGCTCGGCTCGCGGCTGGACGGCGCCGGACGACTGCGCAGCGTCGACTCGCGCCTGATGCTCGAGGCCGCGCGAGGTGACGCCGGGCGCACGATCGACCAGCGCGCCGCGACGACGCTCGCGCGACGCGTCGGCGCACGCTACTTCGTCGTCGGCAGCATCACCGAGATCGCGGGGCGGCTTCGCATTGCCACGTACCTCTTCGATCGCGATGGCGGCACGAGCCCCATCGGCCGCGTCGACGTCGAGACCGCTCCCGACAGCGTCTTCGCGGCGGCTGACGATCTCGCCGCCCGGCTTCTGGCCGAGCACTACCGGGCGCCGGGCGAGCGACTGAGCCGCGTCGCCGCGTTGACCACACCGTCGCTTTCGGCGCTCAAGGCGTTCCTCTCCGGTGAGGCCGCGCTCCGGGCGGGCCGCTACAACGATGCGGCCGAGGCGTACCGGCGAGCGATCGCCGCCGACAGCGCGTTCGCCCTCGCGCACTACCGGGCAAGCCAGGCCGCGGACTGGACTGGGCAAAGCGACGCGGTCCTCCCGGCCGCCGAGCGCGCGCTGCGCTTCGCCGACCGTCTGTCGTCCCAGGATAGCCTGCTCGTCCGCGCGTTCATCGAGTGGCGGCGCGGCCGGCTCGACGATGCCGAACGTCTCTACCGCGCCGGCGTGGACGACCACCCGGACGACGTCGAGGGCTGGTTCCAGCTCGGCGAGCTGCTCTTCCACGACAATCCACAGCGCGGTCGCAGCTCGAACGAAGCGCGCACGCCGTTCCAGCGGGTGCTCGCGCTCGATCACGACGACAGCGAGGCGCTCGTCCACCTCGCACGTATCGCGTACACCGAGGGACGGCGTGGCGAGGTCGACTCGCTGATGCGTCGCGTGCTGTCGCTCGCGCCGGCGCGCGACATTCTCGAGCTACGCGCCTTCCGCGCCTTCGCCCTCGGCGACCGTCAGGCGCAGAAACGCGTCACCTACGAGCTGCTCGCCGCACCGGGGAGCGTGCCCGCCGTGACCGCGCTCGAGGTCGCGGTCTACGCGGACGATCTCGAGGGCGCGGATAGATTCGGTCGGCTGCTCACCGACGATGGGCGCTCCGCCGACGTGCGCGGATTCGGCCATCGTCTGCTCGCGCAGACCGCCACGGCGCGCGGACAGTGGCGGGCAGCCCAGCGCGAGCTCGCCGCGGCGGCACGGTTCGATTCGACGTCCGCGCTCGAGGTACGGTCGCTGCTCGTGGTGCTTCCGTTCGTTCCAGTCACACGCACCGAGCTCGAGGCGACGCGCGCCGCGCTGCTCGCGTGGCAACCGCCAGCGGTCGAGTCGGGGGACGCGATTCATTTCAAGGCGCACCTCGGATTGCATCCGTCGCTCCGGGCCTACGCACTCGGCCTCGTGAGCGCTCGACTTGGCGACACCGCAACGGCGCTCGCCTACGTCCGCGAGCTCGAGACCGCGCGCGACTCGGCGTCGCGCGCCAATGTCGCGATCGCGCGCGCCACCTTCGCGCAGAGCATTCGCGCACGAATCGCCGACGCGTC
>DATFOL010000024.1:0-11282 GCA_035265545.1 Gemmatimonadaceae bacterium
GGCGAACTGACCGGCGAGACCCATGGTCGAGATCACCGCGAACCCCGCGGAGAGCACGAGCGCGGTGTTGAGGAACCGTGGCGAGAGTCCGCTCGCGGACGCGTGCGTGGCGATCCATGTCTGCGCGACCCACGAGCTCGATGACACGAGCAGGATCACGCGCAGGGCAGGGCTCAGCGGGACCGACGAGAACTGTCGCTCGTAGCGCAGCTCCTCGGTGCGGACGAGCTCACGCTCGCGCAGTGCGACGTGCAGGTCGTCGACGGTGTATCCCTGCTTGAGCACGCGGCGCAGCCGGGTGAGAATGGGGACACAGCTGATCCCCGCCGTTGTGAGCACGCCAGCGGGAATGAGCCACGGGCTGTCCACCACGACGGAGCCCAGTGATCCCGCTACCAGCCCCCACGTCACCAGCATGGCGCGAGGGCCGGTCTCCTTCTCGCCCTGAGCGATCCACACACCGAGCGGCATGGGGATCTCCTTTGCATGCTCGAAGGCCAGGTCGATCGCTTCTGCGAACGACTCCGCGCTGCGGTAGCGCTGCGCGGGCTCCTTCGCCAGGCAGCGGTCCACTGCCGCGGCGAGCCGGGGCGGAACGGCGCTCGTGACGCGTGCGATCGAGGGTGCAGGGCTGGTGAGGTGCTGCGCAACGATCTCCTCTGGAGTGGCCCCGTCGAATGGCAGCCGCCCCGTGATGGCGAAGAAGCCGCACACGCCAAGGGAGTAGAGATCGCTGCGTGCGTCCACGGGCTCGCCGACGGCCTGCTCGGGGCTCAGGTAATGCGCGTTGCCCATCACGCGCCCGTCATCAGTCAACGCGGCGGTCATCATGGCGCTCGCGATGCCGAAGTCCATCACGATCGCGCGGTCGGTGCCCCGCTCGAGCACGATGTTCTCGGCGGAGACGTCGCGATGTACGATGCCGGCGCTGTGCGCATAGGCGAGGGCCCAGGCCACCTCGCGAAGCATTCGGGCCGCCTGGCCGGGCAGCAGCGGCCCGCGCGTGCGGACGCGCTCACCGAGGCTGACCCCGTCGACGTACGCCATCACGATGTAGACGAACCCGCCGCGCTCCCCGACGGCGTAGACGGGCACGATGTTCGGGTGACTCAGCCGCGCGACGGTCTGCGACTCGCGCAGGAACGCCTCGCGCAGATCGGCGCGAGAGGCCAGCGCCGGCGGAAGCACCTTGATCGCGACGGATCGCGCCAGGCGGGCCTCTCGTGCGAGATAGACGATGCCCATGCCGCCGCGGCCGAGCTCTCGTTCGAGGGAATACTCACCGGCGAGCGCTTCCTGCACCGCGATGAAATCGACGTCCGATGTCTCGCGCATGGTCTATCATGCGTACCGAGGCTCAGGAGCGCAAACGCTCCGGTCTGCGGGCGCACTAGCAGCGACGCGCTTCTCGCGCCGTGGCCATTCGTAGCGCCGCCTCCAGCCGCGACCACGGGAAGAGCGTGCATTGACAATATGGCAACGCCGGATAGAGTGGGCGTGAGAGCAAACTGAGAATTGGTGGCATCGCCACCTGATACTCGCGCATCGTCTCCTATGAGCTTCTCGGTCTACGAGGCGCTGCGACGCCTCTTCCGGTCGTCCTACCGTGTCGAGCACGGTAGCGAGCTCCATCAAACGTTCACGGAGTCGAACCGCGACCGGGAGCAAGCAGCCGGGGCGCTGGGCGCCGCCGGCGACGTCGTCCCTAACACCCTGCTGGCGCAGTGGGAAATTCTGCGCCAGGACGTGCGGTATGCGGCGCGTACGATGAGCCGCTCGCGCGGCTTCGTCACGACGGTGGTGTTGGTCACCGCCCTTGGCGTCGGCGCGAACACCGCGACGTTCTCTGTCGCCGATGCCGTCCTCCTCCGTCCACTCCCATTCCCGGACCCGAACGGTCTCGTCAGGCTCTGCGAAGGACCGAAGGATGGCGGTGGCTGGGGCTGCATGAACGAGCTCTCTCCGGCAAACTTCCGCGATGTCACCGCCGCGGCGACCAGAACGCGCGGCTGGGGCGCGTTCACGTTCGCCGAGGGCAACCTGGTCGGCTTCGGCGAGCCGGTCCGCATCGGAGGCACCGCGGTCACCGCCAACGTGTTCTCCGTTCTCGGCGTGCGGCCGATGCTGGGCAGGGTATTCGACGCGTCAGCCATCGAGCGTGATGAAGGATCGGTCGTCCTGAGCTACGGTCTCTGGCGGTCGCAGTTCGGCGGCGACCCGGGGGTCGTCGGTAAGACCATTCGCCTCGACGACACCCCACGCGTGATCGTCGGCGTCATGCCGGCGGGCTTTCATTTCCCGATGCCTAACGACCAGATCTGGACGCCACTGATCCTGCGAGAGGACGACTACGCTGAGCGCGACAACACCTATCTGCAGGCCATCGGCCGGCTGGCTCCCGGCGCGACGTTCGAGCAGGCACGCGCCGAGCTGGCGGCGATCTTTGCCGGGCTCGCGCGCGACCATCCGGAGACGAACGCCGAAACCGGGTTCTCCTTTTTGCGGCAGCGCGACTTCGTGTTACCGCGCTACCGGCTGATGCTCCTCGCGCTGTGCGGGGCGAGTCTCAGTCTCCTGCTGCTGACCCTGGCGAACCTTGGCAACCTCCTGCTCGTGCGCGCGGCGGGACGTGAGCGAGAGCTGGCCGTGCGCGCGGCGCTCGGGGCAGGGAGCGAGCGCCTGGTGAGGCAGATGCTGACCGAGAGTGTGGTGCTCGCGGTGGTCGGCGGCGCAGCCGGCGTCCTCATCGCGACACTCGCCGTTCCGCTGCTGTCGCACCTCGTTCCCGGCACACTGCCGCTCGCTCAGGCACCACGGGTCGACCTTCGTGCGCTCGGGATCGCAGGGGTGTTTACCGCACTCACCGGGATCGGATTCGGCCTGATTCCGGCCGCGATGGTGGGGCGCACCGGGTTCCGCGCGCTCCGTGACGGAACGCGAGCCGGAGGCGGGCGTCGGCAACGTCTGCGGACCGTACTCGTTACGGTGGAGGTCGCGGTCTCGGTGGTGCTTCTCGTCGCGTCCGGCCTGCTGATTCGCGCCGTCTGGAAGGTGCAGGGAGTTGACCCGGGTTTCGCGTCCGAACGCGTGTTGACGCTGCGAACGGCACTGGTGGCCTCGCGATCGGCCGACTCGGTACGTCGCACGGAGTTCTACGATCGCGTCCTCGCCGGTGTGCAGAGCCTGCCGGGCGTCAGCTCCGCCGCGTACACGAGCGGTCTTCCGATGGTGCTCACCGGCGGCATCGCGGGGGTGGAGATCCCGGGCGCCGAGGTCCGCAACCGCCGGACCGACGGCGTGAGCCTCCGCTACGTCACGCCGCAGTTCTTCAGAACGTTAGGCATTCCCGTGCTCCAGGGGCGCTCCGTCGACGACGGCGATCGTATGGGCCGTCCGCGGGTTGCCGTGGTGAGCGAATCGTTCGTGCGTCAGTACTGGCCCAACGAGAACCCCATCGGGAAGACCTTCAAGGTGCGTGGGCTCGAGCCGGCGGTCGTCGGTGTGGTGCGCGACATCAAGGTGCGCGGCCTCGAGCGCACGAATGAGCCGCAGCTGTACATGTCGGCGGCGCAGGCGCCCGCCCAACTTGGCGGCTTGTACATCCCCAAGGACCTGATCCTTCGCGCGTCCGTGCAGGTGGAGACGCTGCTTCCGGCGGTGCGCGACGTCATCCGTCATGTGGACCCGGAACAGCCGGTTTCCCACGTCCGCCTGATGAGCGACGTCGTGAGCGAGCAGACAGCCGATCGGCGTGCCCAGCTTCACATCCTGAGCGCGCTCGCGGCCGTCGCGCTGCTCCTCACCGGGGTAGGGATTCATGGCTTGCTGGCATTCATGGTCGCGCAGCGCACGCGAGAGATCGGTGTGCGCCTCGCACTCGGCGCCGAGCCTGGCCGTGTGGCGCGGATGATCGTCGGCGAGGCGGCGCGACTCGCGCTGTTTGGGGGGATCCCGGGCATCATCGCGGCGTACGCGGCTGCGCGTGCGATGAGGGCGCTGCTGTTCGGGATTCCGCCTGGTGACCTGATCACGCTCGCGAGCGGCACGGTTCTCGTGATCCTCGTGACACTGGCGGGAGGGCTTGCCCCGGCATTCAGAGCGGTAAGAGTGAGTCCGCTCGTCGCAATGCACGCAGATTAATCCAGCGGTGCGCAACCACCTGCACCCCGGCGACGCCGGCTACCGAGCGATGGCGGACGCGATACACCTGACACTGGTGCGGCGGAGGCGGTGGCGGTGAAAACGCTGCTGCGGCTCGCGCTCACGCTCGCGGCATCCGCCTGCATCGGCGACGGCGGAGCTCCTGCGAAAGGCGACAGTACCGCCGCGCACTCCGACGCCCGGAGCGCCGCTGCCATCGTCCCCGGCACCGCTCTGGCCTCGCCGCACATCGGGCCAGCGGGCGAGTGGCAGACGCCGGCCGGCGACTACGCCAGCTCGCGCTACAGCGAGCTTGCCCAGATCACCCCCGCGAACGCGAAGAACCTTCGCGCCGCGTGGACATTCTCCACGGGCGTGCTGCGCGGCCACGAGGGCCAACCGCTCGTCACGGGAAACACGATGTACGTCGTGACCCCGTATCCCAACGTGAGCTACGCGCTCGACCTCACGACGGAAGGGCAGCCACTCAAATGGAAGGCGCGGCCGGAGAACGCGCAAGCGGCGGTGGGGCTCGCGTGCTGCGATGTCGTGAACCGCGGTGCCGCGTTCGCGGATGGCCGGATCTTCTACAACCTGCTCGACGGCCACACCGTCGCCATCGACGCGGCGACCGGGAAGCTGCTCTGGCGGACGCAGATGGGGCAGCTCGCCAAGGGCGAGACGATGACGATGGCGCCGATCGTCGTGAAGGGGCGCGTCATCGTCGGGTCGAGCGGCGGCGAGATGGGAGTGCGCGGCTGGATCGCCGCCCTGGACGCGGTATCGGGGAAGACGGTCTGGAAAGCGTACAACATCGGCCCCGACGTAGACATCAAGGTGGGTGCGCGGTTCAGGAACTTCTACTCGACCGACAGGTCGCCGAACCAGGGGGCGACGAGCTGGCCGTCGACGACCTGGCAGCAGGGAGGCGCGACGGTGTGGGGGTGGATCTCGTACGATCCCGCACTCGACCTCATCTATCACGGCACGTCGAACCCGGGGCCGTGGAACGGCGCGCAGCGGCCGGGCGACAACAAGTGGAGCGCCGCGATCATCGCGCGCGACGCGAACACCGGCGAGATGGTCTGGGCGTTCCAGCCGACGCCGCACGACGTCTGGGACTACGACGCGGTCAACGAGAACATTCTCGTGGACCTGCCGATCGGCGGTCGCACGCGCAAGGCGCTCGTCCACTTCGACCGCAACGGCTTCGCCTACACGATGGATCGCGGCACCGGCGAGGTGATCCTCGCGAAGCCGTTCGTGCCGATGAACTGGTCCACCGGCGTCGACCTCAAGACGGGGCGCCCCGTGCTCGACACGGCGAAGATCCCGTACCGCGGCAAGAAGGTGACGAACATCTGCCCGAGCCTCGAGGGCGGAAAGAACCAGCAGCCCGCGGCGTTTTCACCGGCGACCGGTCTGTTCTACGTGCCGACGAACAACCTGTGCATGGACTTCGAGGCGCGTGACGTCGCGTACATCCCCGGCACGCCGTACATCGGTGCCAATGCGCCGGAGAAGGGCGGGCCGGGCGGCTACCGGGGCGAGTTCATGGCGTGGGACGCGACGACCGGTCGAAAGGTGTGGGGGATCAAGGAGCCCTATCCCGTGTGGGGCGGCGCGCTTGCGACGAAGGGTGGGGTCGTCTTCTACGGCACGCTCGACGGCTGGTTCAAGGCGGTGGACGCTCGCACGGGTGCACTGCTCTGGAAGTTCAAGGTCGGCTCCGGCGTCGTCGGCAACCCGATCGCCTACACCGGTCCGGACGGCAAGGAGTACGTCGCCGTGTATTCCGGCATCGGCGGCGACATGGGCCTCCTCATCGCCGGCGACGTGGCCTCCAACTTGAGCTATGACGTCCGCGAGCGCGGGTCGACACTGCCTGATCTCTCGCGGTGGACGAGCTGGGGGGGGATGCTGTTCGTGTTCGGGCTTTGAGGGGAAGAGACAGTGTGAGTTGGTGAGGTGGATAGCTGGTTGGTTGGTCGGTTGATTGGTGAGTTCACGGCGAATGGCCACGAACCAGCCGGGAGATCCCTTAACGGGGCTTCCACGCCGGTTGTAGCCGGGGCCGTTCAATTCACTTACAAACCGACCAACCAACCAACTCACCAACCAACCCAACTCACCAAAGGAGGCTCCATGAGACGCATCGCGCCGCTAGTCCTGATCTTGAGCCTCCACACGGAAGCCTGCCGGGACTCGAATGCGCAGACGACGAGCGCGCAGGGAGTTGCGCCATCGCACGCAAACGACTCTACCGGCCGTTTCGTCTCGCACGTCGAGCACATCCAGCCGGGCGGAACGCCGGTTCCGCGCGGGATGGTGCTGCGGAACCCGTACGAGGGGAACGCAGCCGCCGTCGCCACGGGGGCAAAGCTGTACGTCGCCTACAACTGCATCGACTGCCACGGCGCCGACGGGAGCGGTGCGATGGGGCCGAGCCTCGCCGATGGACGCTGGCACTTCGGCGGGACGGCGCCCGAGGTGTACGAGTCGATCTATCAGGGTCGTCCCGACGGCATGCCGGCGTGGGGCTCGCTGCTGTCCACCGACCAGATCTGGGCGCTCGTGACCTACGTGCGCTCGCTCGAGCGCGGGAAGA
The DNA here is from genome assembly GCA_035265545.1 of Gemmatimonadaceae bacterium. Lineage (GTDB taxonomy): Bacteria > Gemmatimonadota > Gemmatimonadetes > Gemmatimonadales > Gemmatimonadaceae > AG11. The sequence continues at coordinate 6,749 of DATFOL010000024.1, forward strand.
ACGTCACGACGGAGAACTTCACCGGCGCCACGGTCGAACGCACGGGACACTGACGACCCTTGTCGGCGAACAGCGCGCCGTGCGTGGGTGAGTTGGTTGGCTGGTTAGTTGGTCGGTTGATTGGTAGGTTGACGGCCGTGGCTATGAACCAGCATGGAGATCCCTCTGAGAGACTTCCACGCCGGTTGTAGTCAGGGCCGTTCAATTCACTTGCAAACCGACCAACTAACCAACTATCCAACTCACCAACTCACCGCTTTCCGGCCTCACCAACTCACCCCCAAAGCAGCTTCCGTGAACTCCCGCCTCCTCACCCTGACCTTCGCCCTCCTCCTCGCCGCCTCGGGAGCGTCCGCGGCGCAGTCGCCGAAGCCGCTCACCCGCGTGCTCCTCGACTCCGACGCCAACAACGAGCTCGACGACCAGCACGCGATCGCCTACATGCTGTTCAGCGGCGACGTGTTCGACGTCGAAGGGATCACGGTCAATCGCACTCGCGGCGGCGGCGACGTGGAGAAGCAGGCCGAGGAGGCCGAGCGTGTCGTGACGCTCGCCGGACTGCGGCGCGTTTTCCCGGTGATCCGCGGCGCCAACGGCTCGTTCGCCGAGATCGCGCCGCACATCCGCGAGCGCAACTTCGATGGCGCTGCGGCGGTGAACGAGATCATCAGGCAGGCGAAGGCGTCGGGCGCGCAGCCGCTGGTCCTCGTCCCCGTGGGCAAGCTCACCAACGTCGCGCTCGCGCTGCTCAAGGATCCGTCGATCGCCTCGAAGGTCCGCATCGTCTGGCTCGGCTCCAACTATCCGGAGCCCGGCGAATACAATCAGGAGAACGACGAGGGGGCGGTGCAGTACGTGCTGGACGCCGACGTGCCGTTCGAGATCGCGCTCGTGCGCTACGGCACACCCACCGGCACCGACTACGTGCGCGTGACACGCGAGGAGATCCACGCGCGGATGCCTGGGAAGGGGCCGCGGATACGTGCGGTGGTGACGGGCCGGCACGGCGGGAAGTTCTCGACGTTCGGCGACTACTCGGTGAATCTGTTCGATCACATCGAGCTGTCGGGCACCCCGCCGTCGCGCGCGCTCTACGACATGGCGGCGGTGGCGATCGTGAAGAACCCGGCATGGGCGAAGCCGCGAACGATTCCCGCGCCGAAGCTCGAGAACGGCAAGTGGGTGGAGCGGCCCGACAACAAGCGCACGATCACGCTCTGGGAGAGCTTCGACCGCGACGCGATCCTGAACGACTTCTACGCGACGATGGATCGGCCGGTGCTGGCACGCTGACGCCGCCCGCGTCGCGGCACTATCGCTCCGCCGCGACGCCTAGCGCGACTTCGAGCACTGCGTCCAGGCCGCGCATCACGTCCCGCGTGCGCGCCAGAACGGCGCGGTCGGGAATCGTGCCGCGCCCCCGCTCGCGCGGCGCGCGTACCGCGTTCCAGTAGCCGTACATCGGGACTTTGAGGGCGAGCCGCGAGTGCGCGAGTGACACGAGCGCGTTGAGCCCCGAGGTGTTCCCCTCGTAGCCGCCACCGGTCTCCTCGCCGATGAACGTGGCCCGTCCGAGGTGGCGCAGCACCGCGCACACATCGGCCGCCGTCGAGAAAGTGCCGCCGTCCATCAAGACGATCACGCGCCCCCCGAAAGCTGCGCGTGCCGGCTGCTGCACGCCGACGCCTCCGTGGAGCGCAGGCTTCACCAGCCAACCGCCCGAAGGATCTGGTGCGACGCCGGCGGCGAGGCGCTCCGACGTGCCAGCGCGCCATGTGTTGAACGACGGACGTGTCGACGCGAGATGGATGCGGTCGAAGTACCGGAACGGCGTGGTGACGAGCTGGGATACGAGCAGCGCGCCGTATTCGTCGACACCACCGGGATTGCCGCGCAGGTCGAGCACGAGCGTGCGCGCGCCACGCTCGCGCACGGTCTGCATCGCGTCGTCGAGCCGACGCGGGAAGTCCTCGCCGTCGAACCACCGGATTCGCAGCTGCGCGACCGATCCGTCCCCGATGAAGCGCACCGCGACGACATCGCTGGGGCGCCAGAGCGCAGCTTCCCCCGCGAGCATCGACGCGTTCACGGCGTTGCGCTCCGGCACGCGCTCGGCGCTCGGCACGCCGGCGAGGTGAGACGTGATGGTAGCTCCCGAGGAGTCGCGCACCGAGATGGTGAACGACTCGCGGGGGTCTACGTACAGCCAGTACGATTCGGCGAACGATCGGACGATGCTCGCACGTTTCCCGCTCTCGATGAAGCCGTCACCCGGCAGCACCTGCAGCATCCGCCGTACGACCTCTCGCGCGCCGCTTCCCTCGATGGCGACGACCTCCATCCCCGGGCGCACGGAGGAATCGGTCGCGGAATAGTTGTGCACGACGACGAGCGCGGAGTCCTCGACGGCGAGGCGTAAGGGGAAGATCGGCGCGCGACGGAGCGCGTCGACTGTCGGACGATCGAATTCCAGATGGGCGTGGCCGTCGCCGATGCGCGCGATCATCTCCGCCAGAACGGCGGCGAGCGCGCGTCGCGACACGGGGCCTGTCAGTCTGGCTCGCAACGAATCGAATGCCCGATCGAGCGTCGGCTTCGGGATGTGGCGGTGCAAACCGCCGTGTGCCTCCTCGAGCGCGGCGCGAAGCTGATCGAAATCGGTGCGTGCCTGCTCGACGGTGAGCGTGGTATCGATGCTGGCGACCGGCGTGGGCGCCGGACGCTGTGCCCGCGCGCCGGCGAGCCCGGCGCACGCCAGCAGGAGCACGATCGTCGACGCCGTCAGCGAGGATGACGAGGTTCGCGACATCTCGGTACAGTGGAGGTGGAATCCTGATCGGCGGCGGCTTTCCTGTGCGACAGGTGTAGTCGTGCATTGGTTGGAACGGTGAGCGGGCCATCTTCGAAGAGGTAGCTGCCGTCGAGGGTAGAAGCCCGGGAACGGAACTTGATCGTCGAAGATGCGGCCGACGTGCTGCGTCCCCGACCCCTTCACGAGACCGATGACCCTCCTCTTGTGGATCGCCGTTGCCCTCGTCGCGCTGTGGCTGATCGTCAAGCTGTTCTTCAAGACCGTTGGATGCGTCGTGCACGTGCTGCTGCTGCTGGCCCTCGCGGCGGTGGTGTGGTGGTTCATGACGACGCAGTAGTCGATAGGCGATCGAGCGGGAACGCGGATGACGCGGATCTGAACGGCAGAATGGCCGGATCGGCTCCTCTCAGGGTCAAGTGGCGTGCTCCGGCGTAGCGCTCCTCGCCATCCACGATCCCAAAGATTTTCTTTCGGCTGCGGCGCAGCGATCCATGCGCCGCAGCTGCGCCAATCCGCGGCATCCGTGTGATCCGTTCAGATCCGCGTTCCCGCCGTTGGAACGCGACTCGAGGTCGGCCTCCCCCGGCTCGGACTATCTGCGAGGGATCACGCACCGCCGACCGGGGGTACCAGAGGGTTCACACTGCGCATGCGGTGGCTCGTGCCGCCGCGAGGAGCTCTGTCATGTCGTCTCGGTTCTCGCTCGCTGCGGGCATTCTGCTCGCGTCGCTCGCGGCTCTGCCGCTTTCGGCACAGCAGTCCACAGGTGGCGCGCTGCGCGACACGACCGGCGCGAAGGCGTCCGTCGCCAAGGGCTCCGCGTCGGACTCCGCGCTCGTCGAGCTCGGCCGTGCGATCACGGCGCTCGCGCTCAGCGTGCAAACCGTCGTCGAGGAGACGGCGAAGAATCCCGAGGTGCGGCGCGCCGCCCTTCAGACCGCGAGCAAGGCGGTGACGCTCGCCCAGCGCACGCTCGAGGAGAACCAGAGCGAGATCGAGCGACTTCTCGCCGAAGCGAGCCGAAAGCTGGCCGCCGCCGACGCGACCCAGAAGGCGAAGCTCGAGCAGCTCGAGAAGGGCGAGAAGAGCGAGAAGACGCCGCAGCGCTGACGCGCGGCGTCTTCACGACATCGGGATTCCCAGCGAACGGAAGAAGGTCTCCACCGCCTCGGTGTACGCGCCCGGTGCGCCGAGATCCGCGTCGATCGCCGCGTGCGACTTCGCGACCGGCACCACCTCGGCACGCACGCCAAGCGACGTCGCCCTGGCGGCGAAGTGGTTCGCCGCGGGACACGAGTCACGCCGAAGCGACGAGCAGACGAGCAACATCGGCTTCGAGCCCGCGGCGACGTGATGGTACGGGGAGGCCTCGCGCCAGTAGTCGCGGTTCGCGCCGAACGCCTTCGAGTACAGCGGCAGGTGCGGCCGCGTCATCGTCTGCACGATGTCGAGCGCGGCGCTGTCGAGGATGACGGCGCCGAGCCACGGACGTGCGCCGAGGCTGGTGGCCAACGATGGATTCGCGTCGAGCAGGGCGACGAGATGAGCGCCCGCCGAGTGGCCCATGAGCACGACCTTGCCCGCGTCGCCACCCCACTCGGACATCCGCTGCTGCGCGACCGCGAGCGCCCGTGCGACGTCGCGTGCCTGTTCCACCGGATCGGTGCCCGGGAGCATCCGATAGTTCACCGAGATGACGACGATCCCATCGCGCGACCAGCG
>DATFOL010000025.1:0-15890 GCA_035265545.1 Gemmatimonadaceae bacterium
CTCCGCCACCGCGTCCTCACGACCTACGAGGCCGAGGCCGAGGAGGTCACGAGCGACGAGATCGTGCGCCGCGTCCTCGCGACCGTCGAAAGTCCGTGAGCAAGTCGCCGGGCGTCTCTCCCGAGGTGCTCCGGCAGGTCAAGCTGCTGGAGCTTCAGACGCGCGGGCTGGTGAACTCGCTCTTCACCGGTGAGTACCGTTCCGTGTTCAAGGGGCAGGGAATGGAGTTCGCCGAGGTACGCGAGTACCAGGCGGGCGACGAGGTGCGGTCGATCGACTGGAACGTGACGGCGCGCATGCGGCGGCCGTTCGTGAAGCGCTACATCGAGGAGCGCGAGCTCACGGTGATGCTCGCCGTGGACCTCTCGGGCTCGGAGCGATTCGGCACCCAGAGCCGGTTCAAGAGCGAGCTGGCCGGTGAGCTCGCCGCGGTGCTCGCGATGTCGGCGATCCGGAACAACGACCGCGTCGGCGCGGTGCTCTTCACCGACCGCATCGAGCACGTCGTGCCCCCGCGGAAGGGGAGACGGCACGCGCTACGCCTCATGCGCGATCTCCTGGTGTTCGAGCCGGTCGGCACGCGCACCGATCTGCCCGCCGCGCTCGAATTCACCGGCAAGATGCTGTCGCACAAATCGATCATCTTCGTCGTCTCCGACTTCCAGGCGGATGACCTGGAGCATCCGCTGAAGCTGCTCGCCCAGCGACACGACGTCGTCGCCGTCACGGTGGACGACCCGAGCGAATACGCGCTGCCCGACATCGGGCTGGCGCGGTTCGTCGATCCGGAGACCGGTGTCACGCTCGACGTGGACACCAGTGACCCAGCCGTGCGCGCGCAGTTCGCGTCTTCGGTGGAGGAAGAGCTCAACGTCCGCCGGCGATTGCTCCGCCGGCTCGCGATCGACGAGATCCCGGTGCACACCGACGGCAGTGTGGTCGAGCCGCTCATCCGCTTCTTCCGTGCGCGTGAGACACGCGCTCGCCGGCGATGATCCGGACGTACCACCGCCTCGGCACGGCGCTCGTGCTGCTCGGAGCCGTCGAGGCGAACGCGCAGACCGGTGCGCAGCGCGGCGCGCAATCCAGCGGGACGCCAGCGTCGTCGACGATCACCGTCCAGGGCGGCGCGGTGATCGACCACGATACCGTGACGGTCGGCGACGTGGTTCGGTTGACGGTCCGCGTCCGCGCGCCGCTCGGCACCACCGTGAACTTTCCCACCGGATCGGACTCGCTCGCGCCCGTGCAGGCGCTCGAGCCGCCAGTGGTGCGCGACGGCGCCGATTCGAGCGTCGTCGATCGCATCGCCACCTACCGGCTGTCCGCGTGGGACGTGGGTCGCCAGCCGATCCGGCTCGGCGACGTGCTCGTGCAATCGGACGACGGCGAGCGTCGTGTCGCGCTGACGCTGCCGACGCTGTTCGTGCGCAGCGTGCTCCCGGCGGACAGCGCGCAGCGCGTGCCGAAGCCGCCGCGCGACCTGCTTGGCGTGCGCGCTCCCGTGCCCTGGTGGTGGTGGGCGCTCGGTGCGCTCGCGGTGCTCGCGGTCGGGCTGCTGGTCTGGTGGTGGATGCGCCGCCGGCGTCGCGCCGCGGGTCCGACGGGCGATCCGTTCGCCGATGCCGAAGCGGCGTTCGCACGTATCGAGCGGCTGCGTCTGCCCGAGGCTGGTGAGCCCGGGCGGCACGCCGCACTGATCACCGACGTCGTGCGTCGTTACCTCGCCGGGCGGCACGAGTCCGCGTCGCTCGCGCAGACGACCGCTGAGCTGCTCGCCACCGTGCGCGGCGTGCCAACCGTTCCGCTCGAGCGTCTCGCGACGCTGCTCGACGAGGTGGATCCGGTGAAGTTCGCCGCGGCGCCTGTGGGCGTGCAGCGCGCGCGCGCGCTCGGCGATGAGGCGAAGGTGATCGTGCGCGAGGAGCATGCGCGCGCGACGGCCGCCACCGAACCAGAGAAGGCCGCCGCATGACGGACGTCAGCGCTCTGCAGTTCGCATCGCCCTGGTGGCTGCTCCTGCTGCTGTTGCTGCCACTCTGGTGGCTGCTCGCGCGGTCGCGCACACCGGCGGCGATCGTGTTCTCACGCGTCGGCGTCCTCGCGCGCGGGCCGCGTGCGGGCCGCGGCCTCGCGCGCCTGCTGGCGCTGCTTCGCAACCTCGCGCTGGTGAGCGGGATCGTCGCGCTCGCGCGCCCGCGTGCTGGCGCACATGCGGTCACGTCGACATCGGAAGGTATCAACATCGTCGTCGCGTTCGACATCTCCAGCTCGATGCTCGCGCAGGACTTCCAGCCGCAGAACCGGCTCGAGGTGGCGCGCGATCGGATCAAGTCGTTCGTGAAGGCGCGCTCGAGCGATCGCATCGGGATCGTCGCCTTCTCCGGCGAGGCGCTCACGCAGGTGCCGCTGACGACCGACTATCCCGTCGTGCAGGCGGCGCTGGACAACCTGCAGCCCGGTCAGCTCGAAGACGGCACCGCGATCGGTACCGCCATCGCCACCGCGGCGAATCGGCTGCGCGACGCGCCCGGCAAGTCGAAGGTCATGATCTTGCTCACCGACGGCGTGAACAACCGTGGCTCGATCGATCCGCGCACCGCCGCCAAGGCGGCGTCGGCGTTCGGCATCCGGATCTACGGGATCGGGGTGGGCACCGAGGGAATGGCGCCGGTGCCGGTTGGCCGCGGCCTGTTCGGGTTGCGCTACGAGATGCAGAAGGTTGAGATCGATGATGCGCTGCTCACCGACGTCGCCAATGCGACGGGGGGCCGATACTTCCGCGCCCGTGATCCCGCTGCGCTCCAGCGCATCACCGAGCAGATCGACGCGCTCGAGCGCTCGCCGGTGCGCAGCCGGACCTACGTGCGCTATGCGGAGCTCTTCCGCTGGCCGCTTGCTCTGATGCTGCTCGCGCTCGCGACGGAGCTACTGCTCGGCGCGTGGAAGGGGAGGCTGCCATGAACGTGCTCCTGGATGCGATCGAGCTGCCCTGGCTGCTGACGCTGGCGGTCGTTCTTCCGCTGCTGTTCTACTTTCTGTTGCGCCGGGCCCGTGCCGAGCGTGCGCGGCGACTGCAGCGGCTGGGTAACCTCGAGGTGGTGCGACGCCTCGTTCCGCCCAACGTGCTCGCCGCGAGCGGATGGCGTGGCGTGCGGCTTGGCACGGCTGCGCTGCTCGCCGGGATTGCGATTGCCGGACCCCGCTGGGGGCTGGAGCGCACCACGGTACGCTCGACGGGCGTCGATCTGGTGCTCGCGGTGGACGCATCGCTCTCGATGCTCGCCACGGATGAGCGACCGAGCCGGCTCGAGCGAGTGAAGCAGGAGATCCGTCGCCTGCGCGCCTTGAGCCCCGGCGACCGCGTGGGCTTGCTCGCCTTCGCCGGTCGGAGCTACGTGCTCTCGCCCATCACCGTCGACGGCGGCGCGCTCGATCTCTTCCTCGACAATCTGGATCCCAGCGTCGTCGGCCAGGCGGGGAGCTCGATCGCGCAGACCATCGCCCAGGGCACGAGCCTGCTGGCGCTCACGAAGAGCGGCGCCGATCGCGCGCTCGTGATCATGAGCGACGGCGAAGCGTTCGAGCCACAGGACGAGATCCTTGCCAGCGCTCGCCGCGCCAAGGAGCAGGGGGTGAGTCTCGTGACCGTCGGCTTCGGCTCGATCCAGGGGTCGACCATTCCGATTCGCGAGGGGAACCGCGTCATTCAGAAGCGTGATGAGAAGGGGGAAGTCGTGGTCACCCACTACAAGCCCGAGGTGCTGCAAGCGGCGGCGGCCGCTGCGGGCGGGACGTTCATCCCCGCCGAAGCGACCGACAAAGCCGCCCGCATCAAGAGCGCATTGGCTCGACTGCGCACCAAGTCGCGCGCGACGCTCGGCGGCGAGGATCGGACGCCGCGCTATCAATGGTTCCTCCTCCCCGCCGTGCTCCTGCTGTGGCTGGACACGCTGCTCGGCGGGCGCAAGGGACGTCGCCGTCGGCAGGCGGCCGCGGCGGAGACGGCGGTGGCGGCATCGATCGCGCTCGTCCTCCTCACGGCCTGCGGTGGCTCGCAGGAGGCGGTGGACGCGAGTGCCGCATACCGCGCGAAGAACTACCAGCGCGCGGCGAATCTCTTCGCCGAGGCTGTACGCGCGGGCGACCGCTCTCCCGGTGCGCTGTACAACTACGGCACGGCGCTCATCGCCGCCGACTCGCTCGCCGCCGCGGCCGAAGTGCTGGAGCGCGCGGTCGAGCGCGCCGATCCCGAAGTCCGGTACCGTGGGCGCTTCAATGGGGGATACACCCACTTGGTGCGAGGGCTCGCGAAGGCGCAGGACTCGTCGGGAGCGCCGCCATCGGACTCCGCGAGTGCGCAGCTCAAGCTGGCGCTCGCCGACTACAAGCGCGTACTGATTCAGCAGCCGACCGATCTCGACGCGAAGTGGAACTACGAGCTGGCGCTCGAGAAGGAGAAGCAAGGTGGCGGCGGCGGGGGCGGTGGTGGCCAGTCGAACGCGTCGGAAGCCCCCGCGGAGAACAAGCCGAAGCCGCAGCCGACGCTCGCGCAGCGGCAGGCCGAGCAGCTGCTCGGCAGCGCCGAGCGTGAGGAGCGTGAGGTGCAGGGCAAGAAGCAGAAGCAGAACCGCCCCGAGCCTCCACCGGGCGGGAAGGATTGGTGATCCGCTCGTGCTCGGCGTAGCGATCCTCGCGCAACTCGCCTTCGCGGCGCACGGCCCTGATACGGCGACGGCGTGCCTCCCGATCCGCCTGAGCGCCGCGTTGCGCACGCCAGGTCGGGTCGCGCCGACACTGGAGCCGCCGCGCGGATCGGCGTTCCAGACGCTGCGAAGTCGCGCCACGTCGCGCGTGGAGCCGGACGGCGCAGGTGGCTTCAGCACCCTCACCGAGGCTTGGGCCGATCTCGCCATCTCACCGGTGGGTCGCGTGCAGCTGCCTCCCTTCGTCGCGACGGTTGACGGCAAGCGGGTCAGCTCGAACCCCGTCGTCGTGAACGTGCGCGAGCCGATCTCGCCGCCTCCCGTGGTGCTCGTCGACGCGCGGCTCGGCGATGCCCAGGGGGACGACTTGCGCGAACCGCTTTTCGTCGGCCAGCAGGCGGACTATCGAGTCGACGTCCTGCTCAACGAGCCGGCGCGCACGAGGCTGCGTCGCAATCCGACGTTTTTCCCGCCGGAGATGTCGTCCGTGCTCGCCTACGACGTGGACATCCCGCGCGGCATGCCGAAGCAGGGGCGGCGCTGCTTCGAGGCGCTGAGCTACCGTCGCGCACTGTTCCCGCTCTTTCCGGGACGCGTGACGATTCCGCCGGCGGTGCTCACGTACTCGCTTCCGCTCTCGTCCTCGTTCTTCTCGCGTGAGGAGAGCTTCGAGCTCCGCTCCGACAGCGTGCACCTCGTCGCCATCGAGCCGCCAGCGAGCGACAGGCCCGCCGAGTATGCAGGCGCCGTGGGCACGCTTCGCATCACCGCGCGTGCGGAGACACCGGCGACGCGCGTCGGAGATCCTGTCGTCCTGACCGTGCGCGTCAACGCGGTGGGCAACGTGAAGCTCATGCCGAGACCGTCGCTCGAGCTGCCATGGGCAACGGTGATCCCTGGCGACGAGCGCGTGGAGATCGATTCGACCGCCAGCCGCATCAGCGGCACGAAGGAGTTCGAGTGGCTCGTCACGCCGCGAGTCGAGGGGACCCAGGTCGTGCCTTCGATCCGCTATTCCTACTTCGATCCCGTGATCCGCCGATATGCGGTGATCGAGACCTCGCCGATCCCGCTCGTCGTCGGGCCGGGATCGCTGGCGTCGAGCGACACCGTCAGCGTCGTACGCCTGCCGATCCGCGTCGCGCTTCGACCCGAACGTCCCGCGCCATTCAGTGCGCGCCCGCTGTTCTGGGCGCTGTTCGCGCTCGCGCCCATCCCGGCGACGCTGCGTCGCATTGCACGGCGTCGCCGCTTTGACGCGACCGGAACGAGCGCGATCCGCCGACTGCAGGCGCATGCCGAGGCGCGCTCGGACATCCCCCCGCGGGATCTGCGGCGCCTCTTCCTCGACGCCCTTCGCGAGCGCGTCCCTACTGCCGGCCGCGACCGCGAGCCGCTCGGGCGCGTGCTTCGGCGCGCCGGCGTGAGCGATGGTGCCGCGCTCGAGGCCGAGGCGATGCTCGCCCGACTGGACGACGCCGCGTTCTCCGCCAGCGGTACGCTCGAGGACCGAGCGCTGCGCGAATCCGCCGAGATCGTCGCGATGGTGGATCGTGAGGCTATCCGTCCCTCGCGCGCTGCGGCGCGCGCCGTCGGCGCGCTGCTCCTGCTGCTGCTGACGATCGCGGGCGTCGCCAATGCGTTCGCCGACGAAGCGGCACGCGCCTTCGACGAAGGCGTGCGCGCGTATCAACGCGGCCAGTTCGCCGTAGCCGAACGGCGTTTCCTGCGCGTGACGGCCGCCGCGCCGCGCGCCGTGGACGGCTGGGCCAACCTCGGCACGGCCGCATGGGAGGGCGCGGACACGGCGCAGGCCGCGCGCGCGTGGCATCACGCGCTGCGCCTGGATCCGCTCGACGAAGAGGCACGCGAGCGCCTCGCCACGTTGCAGCCACTCGGCCCACGCTCGGCGGCGTACGTGGCACCGCTGTCGCTCGACGCCGTTGGCGGCGTGGTGCTGGCCGCGTGGTTGGGCGCGTGGCTGCTGCTCGCGCTCCCCCCCGCGAAGCAACCTCGCGCGGCCAGATCGATCGCCGGTGGCGCGATCGCGATCGCGCTCGTCGGTCTGGCGGGATTGTTCGAGCTCCAGGCGCGCATCGAGGCCCGCGATCTCGCCGTCCTCGTGCACGGCCGCACGCTTCTCGAGACGCCCGCGCCGGAGGCGCGCTCGCTCGCCGCGGCCGCCGCGGGCGAGGCGGGACGACTGGGCGCACGCGAGGGTGGGTGGGTGCACCTGACGCTCGATGCAGCACGCGCCGGGTGGGTGCCGGCGAGCGCACTGATGCCGATCGAACCGGTGCAGCCGGCGCGATTGACCGGTCTGGCGCCCGTCCGGTAACATTCGCTCGATGGCGCGTATCGCAGTGCTCCCTCCCGCCGTGGCCGACCAGATCGCCGCCGGCGAGGTGGTCGAGCGGCCCGCGTCCGCCGTCAAGGAGCTCGTGGAGAACGCGCTCGACGCCGGCGCTACCGCGATCGACGTCGCGGTCGAGGAAGGGGGTCGGCTCTCGATCCGCGTCAGCGACGACGGCTCTGGAATGGAGCGCGATGACGCGCTGCTCGCGCTCGAGCGGCACGCGACGTCGAAGATCCGCTCGGCCGCCGACCTCGTGGGAGTGCCGAGCTTCGGGTTCCGCGGCGAAGCGCTCCCGGCGATCTGCTCGGTGAGTCGGCTCGTCATCGAGACCGCGCCCGCCGACGGGGCAGGGACATCCATCCACGCCGCTGGTGGCGTCGTGGCCGAAGTCCGCGACGTGGCACGTCGTCGCGGCACGACGATCGTCGCGTCGCACCTGTTCTACAACGCACCGGCCCGACAGAAATTCCTTCGAGGCGCGCGTTCGGAGTGGCGCGGTGTCGTCGATGCCATGACGATGGTCGCGCTCACTCGGCGCGACGTGCGATTCACCCTCGCCAACGACGGACGCCAGGCCCTCGCGCTTCCGTCCGCCGCGACGCTGCGCGACCGGGTCGCGGCGCTCTGGGGATCGGCCGTCGCCGACCGGATGGTCGACGTCGAGGACGTGCGTGGCGCGATCCAGGTGAGTGGGCTCGCCGAGCGGCCGGGCGACGTCGGCACCGCGAGCCGCCGCACCTTCCTCACGGTCAATGGTCGTCCGATTCGCGACGCGGGCCTGCTACGCGCCGCGGAGGCGGCGTACAAGTCGACGCTCGTGGCCGGCCTGCGCCCGTCGATCCTGCTCGACGTCGCTTTGCCCGCCGATGCCGTCGACGTGAACGTGCACCCCGCGAAGGCCGAAGTGCGCTTCCGTGACAGGTGGGTCGTCGAGCGCTGCGTCGAGGAAGCGGTGCGGCGTGCCCTCGGCACCTTCGACGCGAGTGCGGCGCTGGGCGTGCGCACGTGGTCGCCGACGGCGCCCGCGTGGAGCACCGCGCGCCCAGCCGACGTCGAGCTGCTCCGACCGACGACGTCACCTGGAGACGGGCTGTTCGAGCCGCGGACGACCGACGAGGCAGAGCGGCAGGTCGACGTCGGCAGCGAGGGACAGTCCGAAGGTGCCGACGAAGCGTGGCGTCCCCCCGAGCCGGTGTTCCCCGCCGCACCCGTCATCGAGGCCAGGCCCACGCAGCATGTTCCGCCGCTGCTGCAGCTTCGTCGCACCTACCTGTTGTTCGAGCACGAGGACGGCGTCGTGCTCATCGATCAGCATTCGGCGCACGAGCGCGTGCTCTACGAGCGGTTCATGAACGTGCTCGAGCGGGGGGACGCGCCGTCGCAGCGGCTGCTGTTCCCGCTCACGCTCCATCTCGCCCCGGCCGAAGGCGACGCCTTCGAGGCGAATCGCGACGTGCTCACGAAGCTCGGCTTCGAAGTCGAAGGGTTCGGTGGTCACACCCTGCTCGTGAACGCGGTGCCGATGCCGCACCCACGGTTCGATGCCGAGCGGTGCCTGCGCGAAACGCTCGCGGCGCTCGCGGGCGACCGCGCTCCGTCCGCGCACGCCCGCCACGAACGCCTGGCCGCCACGGTCGCGTGCAAGGCGGCGATCAAGGCCGGCGACGAGCTGTCTCCCGGCGAGATGCGCGCGCTGTTCGTCGCGCTCGGCGAGACCCGACTTCCGGCGCACGACGTGCACGGACGCTCGACGATCGTGCAGCTGTCGTGGCCCGAGCTCGAGCGACGCTTTGGCCGCCAGTAGCGAGACGACGATCCCCGTGATCTGCGGCCCTACCGCGGCGGGGAAGACGCAGCTGGCCCTCTGGCTCGCCGCGCGCGCCGACGTGACGATCGTGAGCGCCGACTCGCGGCAGCTGTACACCGGCTTCGACGTCGGAACGGCCAAGCCGACCGTCGCGGAGCGTCGGGCGGCGCCGCACTGCGGCATCGACGTGCTCGAGCCGACTCGGCGCGCATCCGCGGCGTGGTGGGCCGACGAGGCAGACGGGTGGATCCGCGATGCGCTCGCGGCGGGTCGAGTACCGCTCGTGGTGGGCGGGACAGGGCTCTATCTGCGTGCGCTGTTCGGATCCCTGTTCGATGAGCCCGCGCTGGACGAGGAGCGCCGCGCGGCGCTCCAACGCGAGCTCGGCGCGCTCTCGACGGAGACGCTGCGCCGTTGGGTGGCTGAGCTCGATCCAGCCCGCGCCACGCTCGGTCGAACCCAACTTCTGCGGGCGCTCGAGATCGCGCTGCTGACGGGGCGTCGGGTGAGTGAGTTGCATCGCGAGCGGCACCGCCCCGCGCGATGGTCGGCGCGCTATCTCGTCGTCGATCCTGGCCCCGACCTCGCCCAGCGCATCGAGACCCGTGTCGACGCGATGCTCGCTGCCGGTTGGCGCGACGAGGTGCGTCGGCTCATCAGCGCAGTCCCGGCTGATGCGCCGGCGTGGAACGCGACCGGGTATCGCACGATTCGTCAGCTCGAGGCCGGCGAGCTCTCGGAACGGGAAGCGGTGCAGCGCGTAGTCGTCGACACGCGCCGATACGCGAAGCGCCAGCGCACCTGGTTCCGGCATCAGCTCGCCGCCGACGACGTGACTCGGCTCGACCCGCGCGCCCCGGACGGGGAGTCGCGCGCCCTTTCCTGGTGGCGGACATGGGACGCATGAAGATCGGTATCACCTGCTATCCGACCTACGGCGGATCGGGCGCGGTCGCGACCGAGCTCGGGATCGCGCTCGCCCACCGCGGGCATGAGATCCACTTCATCACGTACCAGCAGCCGTTCCGACTGCCGTCGTTTCTTCCGCGCATCTACTTCCACGAGGTGGACGTCGGACGCTATCCGCTGTTCGAGTATCCGCCGTACGACCTTGCGCTCGCGGTGCGCATGCACGAGGTCGTGCTGACCCACGGGCTCGATCTGCTCCACGTGCACTACGCCATCCCGCACGCGACCAGCGCATGGATGGCGCGCGAGATGCTCCGCCCGGCGCGCCCGGACATCAAGGTATTGACCACCCTCCACGGGACCGACATCACGATCGTCGGGCAGGATCCGTCGTTCCACGCGATCACCAAATTCTCGATCGAGAAATCGAACGGCCTGACAGCCGTCTCGCGGTATCTTCGCGCGGAGACCCAGTCCGTCTTCGGGTGCTCCGGCTGCCGCATCGAGGTCATCCCGAACTTCATCGACCCCGCGGTCTACGACCGCGCGCGGTACGAGCCGGAGCTCCGCGAGCAGGTCAACGGACGGAAGGTGCTCATGCACATCTCGAACTTCCGCGCCGTGAAGCGTGTGCGAGACGTCGTGCGGATCTATGCGCGTGTCGCCGAAGAGGTGCCGAGCGTGCTCGTGATGGTCGGCGACGGCCCGGAGCGAATCGACGCCGAACAGGAGGCCCGGCAGCTCGGCGTGCAGGACCGCGTGTTCTTCCTCGGAAAGCTGGAGGCCGTCGCCCCGCTCCTCGCCAGCGCGGACCTCTTTCTCCTGCCATCGCAGAGCGAGTCGTTCGGGTTGAGCGCGCTCGAGGCCCTCGCCACCGGAGTTCCGGTGATCGGCTCACAGACGGGAGGATTGCCCGAGGTGGTGCGCGATGGTGAGACCGGCGCGCTCTGCGCCGTCGGCGACGTCGAAGGGATGGCGCGTGCCGCGGTCCGCCTGCTCACGGACGGCGACCGCTGGCGCGCCGCGTCCACACTCGCTGCTTCGGATGCGCGTGCGAGGTTCTCGCTCGAGCAGGTGGTTGGACAGTACGAGGACTTCTACCTCGACGCGCTCGGCACTAGCGTCCGTGCCGATGCCGAGTAGCACCATCACCTCATCCGCTCTTCCGTGAACGCTGATCTCCTCGCCCAGCCCGCTGGGTCGTCGCTCGACGCGCTGAATGCCGTTCTCCTCGGAGTCGTCGAGGGGGTCACCGAGTTCCTCCCGATCTCTTCGACGGCACACCTGATCCTCAGCAGCCGTGCGCTCGGGCTCGCGGAATCGGAGTTTCTCAAGAGCTTCGAGATCATCATCCAGTTCGGCGCCATCCTGTCCGTCGTCGTGCTGTACTGGAGGCGATTCTTCGACATCGACGTGCTGAAGAAGCTCGTCGTCGCGGTGATCCCCACGGGTCTCATCGGCCTCACCGTGTACAAGGCGATCAAGGGCTTCCTGATGGGCAGCCTCGCCGTGGTTCTGATCTCGCTGGTCGTCGGGGGTATCGCGCTCATCGTGTTCGAACGATTCCAGGAGCGCGAAGATCGCGACGTCGATTTCCGGGAGATCACCTACCGGAAAGCATTCCTCATCGGGCTGTTCCAGGCGATCGCCGTGATCCCGGGCGTCTCCCGCTCCGCCGCGACGATCGTCGGCGGCAGCTTGCTCGGCGTTTCCAAGCGGACGATCGTCGAGTTCTCATTCATGCTCGCCGTCCCGACGATGCTGGCGGCGACCGGTCTCGAGCTCCTCAAGAGCCAGGCGGCGCTGAGTGGCAACTTCGGCATCCTCGGCATCGGGTTCGTCGTCAGCTTCATTACGGCGATCGTCGCCATCAAGTCGTTCCTCGCCTACCTGAAGCGGCGCGACTTCTCGCTCTTCGGCTGGTACCGGATCGCGCTCGCGCTCGTGTTCTATCTTGCCTTCCTTCGCTGATCGAGCGTCGGTGCGCTTCGAGGGGCGATCGGCGGCGGAGCTCGAGTCGCTGCTCGATCTGCCCCGCGTCGAGCTGCGCGAGTCGGTGAGCTCCACCCTGGACGTCGCGCACGCGATCGCTGCGTCGGCGCCGGCGGGGACGCTGATCGTCGCCGACGAGCAGACGGCAGGGCGGGGAACGCAGGGCCGAAGATGGACCTCGCGTGCGGGTGCCGGCGTCTGGCTGGCGCTGATCGAACGCCCCTCCGACCTGCGCGCGCTCGATGTCCTGTCGCTGCGGTGCGGGCTGTACGCCGCCGAGGCCCTCGACGGACTCACGGCGGGCGGCATCTCGGTAAAGTGGCCGAACGATCTTTACGTGGGCGGTCGCAAGCTCGCCGGCGTGTTGATCGAGACGCGGTGGCGCGGCGCCGCGGCCGAGTGGGTCGCGATCGGCTTCGGGTTGAACGTGCTCGCGCCCGAGCTCGAGACGGCAACGGGGCTGGCTCCCGGACGCGGGCGGTTCGAGGCACTGGAGCGACTGGTCCCGGCGCTGCGCCGCGCCGCTTCGGCGACCAAACATCTCTCGCGCGCCGAGCTCGCGCGCTGGAATGCGCGCGATCTGGCGCGCGGTCGCCAGACGCTGACGCCGTCGCAGGGAACGGTGGACGGCATCTCTGCCGCGGGCGAGCTTCTGGTCCGCGACTCGGCGGGGGAGATCGCCCGCCACCGCACCGGCACGCTCACCTTCGCCGAACCACTCGAATGCTCCTGACCTTCGACGTCGGTAACACCGAGACGACGCTGGGACTCTACGACGGGTCCGAGCTGCGCGCGCACTGGCGGATCATCACCGACGTCGCTCGGACCCCCGATGAGTTCGGAGTGCTGCTCCGCGGGCTGCTCGCCGGCGCCGAGATTCCGCTGCGCGACGTGACCGGCGTGGCGATCGGATCGGTGGTCCCGTTCGTGACCGCTCCGCTCGCGGAGGCGTGCCGCGCTTCGCTTCGCGCCACGCGCGTGGAGGTGATCGATGCTCGCTCGCCGCTCCCCATCACGCTCCAGGTGGACGAGCCGCTTTCCGTGGGCGCCGACCGGATCATCAATACGCTCGCGGCGAGCCGCAAATACGGACGCGATGCGATCGTCGTCGACCTGGGCACGGCCACGACCTTCGACTGCATCACGCGCGATGGAGTCTTTCTCGGCGGGGTGATCGCGCCCGGCGTGCGCAGCTCCGCGGAGACGCTGTTTCGGCGCACCTCGAAGCTTCCGGCGACCGAGCTGGTGGCGCCTGTTCGCGTCATCGGCACCCGGACCGAGGAGTGCATCCGGGCAGGCGTGATGTTCGGCGCCGCCGAGTCGATCGACGGCGTAGTGCGCCGGATCAAGGAGGAGTGGCCCAACCGCACCGCTCCACTCGTGATCGGGACCGGAGGGCTCGCCGAGCTGTTCGCCCCGATCTGTCGGAGTTTCGACGAGGTCGACCCCTTCCTGACCCTCTACGGATTGTCGCTCGCCTTCGAGCTGCTGGGCTGAAAGGAGCGGGCTGGGCCGCGTCGAGCCCGTTCGCGCGCTTGGGCTCGCTGTGGAATTTGCGCCGGCCAAAACATTGTAAAACAACATTTTAGCGCGCGCGTGCCCTTTCGGCGGCCTGGCCCTTGCTGCCCCGGGGCGCCCCCACTAGAATCCTTCCTTGTTAGCACTCTAATGCAGTGAGTGCTAATCAACCTGACTTCGTGGGTTCACCGTTTCATCGAGAATGGAGGCGCACCACCTATGGCCACCAAGAGCGCGGCTGGCGTGAAGCTCTCGCCGCTTGCTGACCGAGTCGTCGTCAAGGCGGCGGAAGAGTCGGAGCAGATGCGGGGCGGGCTGTACATCCCCGACACCGCCAAGGAAAAGCCGCAGCAGGGCGAGATCATCGCCGTCGGCCCCGGCAAGTACGAGGACGGCAAGCTGGTTCCCATGTCGGTGAAGGTCGGCGACAAGGTGCTCTACGGTAAGTACAGCGGCACCGAGATCACGCTCGACAACGAGCAGTACCTGATTCTCCGCGAGAGCGACGTTCTCGCGGTCGTCGCCTGATCACTGCCTACGCATAGAGAGAGAGGAATTCCATGGCTAGCAAAGAGCTGCACTTCAACACCGATGCGCGCGCGGCCCTCAAGCGCGGCGTCGATCAGCTTGCCGAGGCGGTGAAGGTCACCCTCGGTCCGAAGGGACGGAACGTCGTCATCGACAAGAAGTTCGGCGCGCCGACGGTCACGAAGGACGGTGTCACCGTCGCCAAGGAGATCGAGCTGTCGGATGCGCTCGAGAACATGGGCGCCCAGATGGTGAAGGAGGTCGCGACCAAGACCTCCGACAACGCGGGCGACGGCACCACCACGGCGACCGTGCTCGCCCAGGCGATCTTCCGCGAAGGGCTCAAGAACGTCACGGCCGGCGCGAACCCGATGGCGATCAAGCGCGGCATCGACAAGGCCGTCGCCGCGGTCATCGAGGAGCTGAAGCGCATCAGCGTCCCGACGACCGGCAAGAAGGAGATCGCCCAGGTCGGCTCCATCTCGGCCAACAACGACATCGAGATCGGCAACCTGATCGCCGAGGCGATGGAGAAGGTCGGCAAGGACGGCGTCATCACCGTCGAGGAGGCGCGCGGCGTCGAGACGACGCTGGAGACGGTCGAGGGCATGCAGTTCGACCGCGGCTACGTGTCGCAGTACTTCGTGACCGATCCCGACAAGATGGAGGCGGTCCTCGAGGATGCCTACATCCTCATCCACGACAAGAAGGTCTCGTCGATGAAGGACCTGCTCCCGGTCCTCGAGAAAGTCGCGCAGCTCGGCAAGCCACTGCTGATCATCGCCGAGGACATCGACGGTGAGGCGCTCGCCACGCTGGTCGTGAACAAGCTCCGCGGCACGCTCCGCGTCGCCGCCGTCAAGGCGCCGGGCTTCGGCGATCGCCGCAAGGCGATGCTGGGCGACATCGCCACCCTGACCAACGGTCAGGTCGTCAGCGAGGAAGTCGGCTTCAAGCTCGAGAACGCGGTGGTCTCGGACCTCGGCCGCGCCAAGCGCGTCGTCGTCGACAAGGACAACACCACGCTCATCGACGGCGCCGGTGAGGACGCGAAGATCCAGGGCCGCATCAAGGAGATCCGCGCCGCGATCGACTCGTCCACGTCGGACTACGACAAGGAGAAGCTGCAGGAGCGGCTGGCCAAGCTCGCCGGTGGTGTCGCCGTGATCAACGTCGGCGCCGCGACCGAGGCCGAGATGAAGGAGAAGAAGGCCCGCGTCGAGGACGCGCTCCACGCGACCCGCGCGGCCGTCGAGGAGGGTATCGTCCCCGGCGGTGGTGTCGCGCTGCTGCGCGCGCAGTCGGCCCTGAAGGACCTCAAGACGGGTGACACCGACGAGCAGATCGGCGTCGACATCATCCGTCGCGCGATCGAGGAGCCGATCCGCATGATCGTCCAGAACGCCGGCGGCGAGGGCTCGATCGTCGTCGCCAAGGTTCGCGACAACGCGAGCAGCACGTACGGCTACAACGCGCTGACCGACAAGTACGAGGACCTGGTGCAATCGGGCGTCATCGATCCGACGAAGGTCACGCGTACGGCGCTCCAGAACGCCGCCTCCATCGCCGGACTTCTGCTCACGACCGAGGCGATCGTCGTCGAGAAGAAGGAGGAGAACAAGGCCCCGGCCGCCCCCGGCGGCGGCGGCATGGGCGGGATGTACTAAGCAGGAGGGCCCAGGGCCTAGGGCCTAGGGCTTGGCAAGCGGAATGCGGGGCCGCCGATGACAGTCGGCGGCCCCGCATTCCGCTTGCCCGTGCTCGTTTTTCCCGCGCGCTATGCGTGAGCCGCGGCGCCCTAGAACAACGACAGTTGCTGAGGCGCGGGCGCGCATCTCGCGAGGCGCGGCGTGAACGGGCCCACGACCGCGTGCTGCGGAGCGACGTGCACCTTTCCACGGAAGCGCGTCCCGGCGAGCGCCTCCGAGATCGTGCGCTCGGCCAGTGCGCCGTCGTTGCACGACTCGCTGAGGTGCGCCAGCACGACGTGCTTCAAGTTGTAGGTCGCGCTCTCGCGGGCCAGCTTCGCCGCCGCGCGGTTGCTCAGGTGTCCGCGCCGCCCCGAGATCCGCCC
>DATFOL010000026.1:0-2754 GCA_035265545.1 Gemmatimonadaceae bacterium
CGTCGAGCAGGGCGACGAGATGAGCGCCCGCCGAGTGGCCCATGAGCACGACCTTGCCCGCGTCGCCACCCCACTCGGACATCCGCTGCTGCGCGACCGCGAGCGCCCGTGCGACGTCGCGTGCCTGCTCCACCGGATCGGTGCCCGGGAGCATCCGATAGTTCACCGAGATGACGACGATCCCATCGCGCGACCAGCGGGCGACCTTCTTCCCGACCACCCCTCGGCTGCGCTTGTCACCAATTCGCCAGGCGCCGCCATGCACCATGACGACGACGGGCGCGTTGCGGGCGCCCTTCGGGGTGTAGACGTCGAACCGCTGCTTCGGGTCGGCGCCGTACGCCACGTCGCGCACGACCGCGACCTCCGGAGGAACCGCTCTGCCCTCGGCCGCAGGGGCCACGAGTGCGACCGCGAGCGCGAGATGCACAGGCGAGCCGAAACGTCGACGGCGCAGAAGGTCGAGCATGGAAGTCCCGGAAAGAGTTCGACAAGCGACCGCGTCCGTGAGGTAGGACGGCGACGGCTGCAGAATGTTAGGAGGTGTCGCTTCCGAGCTCCACGAACCGGGCTCGGCGTCACGAGCGATGGCGGGCGAGTCGCGTTTGTTACGCGAGAGCCAGGCTGAGCGTAAAACGGCGCATCCCATGCATCGCTAAAATTGTTCTTCCCGCTCACCTCAGCCGGTGCCGCGCGCACCCAGGCAAGCATCACCTACATGTCTTCCGTCCGCTCTCCTCTCCTCGCCGCCCTCGCTCTGGCGGCTCTCACCGCCTGCGTCGCCGATGCGCCCCGCTCCGGCGTGAGCAGCGGTGAAGTCGCCGGCACGCCGGAGCCCGCAGCCGCCACTGCCGCCGGCTCCGCATCCTCGACGGCATCCACCGCGGCATCCACCACGGACGCCCCCACGACCGGGCCGGCGACCACCGCGCCCGTGTCGACCGACAGCATCAGTCCCAAGCTGGCCGCGAGCCGAAGCAAGAAGGACGCGATGAGCTTCGGCGCCGCGATCCGTGCCGGGATGCGCAAGGAATCGACCTGGCCGTCCGGGCCCGCTCCAGCCGCCGGCGCGCTGCTGCCGAAGAACCGCATCATCGCCTACTACGGCAACCCGCACTCGAAGAAGATGGGCGTGATCGGCGAGTATCCGGAGCAGCAGATGCTCGGGATGCTCGACCGCACGGTGGCCGCGTGGAAGGCGGCGGACCCGAAGACACCGATCGTCCCCGCGATCCACCTCGTGACCGTCGTGGCGCAGGGCGCGCCCGGCAAGGACGGCATGTGGCGGCGCTGGGAGGACTCGTCGATGATCGAGCGAACCTACAAGTGGGCCAAGAGCAAGAATGGCATCCTCTTCCTCGACATCCAGGCCTCGCACAGCACGCTCCAGAAGGAGCTGCCGCGGCTGCTCCCCTGGCTCGCGCGTCCCGACGTGCACCTCGGCGTCGATCCCGAGTTCTACATGCACTACGAGCGAGAGGGTATGCGCCCGAGCAGCAAGATCGGGATGATGATGGCGAGCGACATCAACTACGTCATCCGCACACTCGATCAGCTCGTGGCAGAGAAGAAGATCCCGCCCAAGATCCTCGTCGTGCATCGCTTCACGAAGAAGATGGTCCCCGACGCGGAGAACATCCGCCCGACGTCGCGGGTGCAGGTGGTGATGCACATGGACGGCTGGGGTCCGCCCTGGCTCAAGTTCGACTCGTACCGCGACTACATCGTGAACCATCCCGTGCAATACACGGGGTTCAAGCTGTTCTACCACAACGACACGAAGAAGGGCGACGCACTGCTGACGCCGAGCGAGCTGCTGCAGCTCCGGCCGAGGTTGAGCTACATCCAGTATCAGTAGCGCGACTGCGCGGGTGCGCGATGCGCTACGGCCTCGGGAAGCTCACGCTTCCCGAGGCCGTTCTTTCATTTTGACGTATCACGCAATGCGCTCCGCATGGGTTCGGGGCCGTAACGCATGTCGAGCGCCGCGGCGCGGACTCCTCAATCGACGGGCCGCGAATTCGCGGCTGACGGTCACCGAGGTGCAGGCGTGGCCGACGAGTCCACCACGACGACAGTGACGGTATCAGCGAGCTGTCTGACGCGAGCGACGAGACGCGTCGTGCCCGGCGCCTCGAGTCGTATCTGCATGTTCGGGATCGCCGTCCCCGCATGGTCGATGCCGCGTTCGGTGTAGCTGAACTCGATCGGGACCTCGGCGAGCGCGCGACCCTCGACGTCGAAGGCGCGGATGTCGAGCGTGAACGGCTGCTTCACCCGAACCGTATCGGGTTTCCTCAGGAAGCGAACACTCCCGACGGGCTGGGTGACGACCAGCTCGCGTTCGAGGTTGCGCTCTGGCTGTGTCGAGCTGACCGCCGTATCCGAGACACTGTGAACACCCCGTACGGCGAGCACGACGCGGCCAGGGCGTAGCGCCTTCACGACGTAGCGCGAGCCGATTCGCAGATACATGCGACGCCGCGCGCTGGTATCGGGCGCTTGCAACCGCGCCACGGTCGGATCGCTGACGCTCCAACCGGAGTCGGTCGGAGTGGGGTGCGTCTCCGTACACACGTCGTGGGAGCAGTGCAGCTCGGAGACGCGTATGGCCATCGAGTCCCCGTTCTGGAGCCAGAGCGGGCCCTGTGAGTGGAGCCCACGGTCGCCACCAGCGATCGAGCGATGGTACGAGTGGACGCTCGCCTCGTACTGCCGACGAGCGCGCGCCCACTGCACGTGCGTCGCAGCGGT
>DATFOL010000027.1:0-3469 GCA_035265545.1 Gemmatimonadaceae bacterium
CTTCGCGTACGCGGACGCCTCGTACCAGCTCACGCCGCCGACGGGGAAGTCGGCCTGGCCCGCCGGATAAGCCCCTGCCTCCCACGTCGATGGTCCAGGCCGCCCGGTTCTGTCGGTGAACCGCGCCATCGCCGCCTCGAACGTCGGCGCCACGCCATCGCTCGTCAGCTCGGCGGGCCAGTATTCCCGCTTCGTGTATCCTCCCGCGTCGACGAACGCCTTGTATTGGCGATTCGTGATCTCGCGTTTGTCGATCAGGTAGTCGCCCAGCTTCAGCGTCCTGCCCGGGTCCATCCCGACGAGGAACACGCCGAAGGTGCCACCGGGGATGTGCGCCATGTTCGAGTCCGGCGCGGCGGCGCTGTCGAGCATGAACGTGCGGCTCAAGGAGCCCATGATGCCGTACTGGGAACGGAAGCCGGCCTTTTCGACGCGAACGCGTCCCAGCAGGGTCGGCAGATAGAGCGTGTCGGTGGGCGTGGTACCGAGCAGGATCCAGTTCGTGGTGTCATCTATGCTCGCCCGGTAGACGGCGGCCCCCGCCGGTGTGGAGCGGAGCACCGCCTTGCGGGCGAATCGGGGCCAGAGCGACGCGAGCGTCGAATCGTTCGGCAGAATCTCCGTCGCGCGCCGTGCGAGCATCCACGCGCTGTCGAACTGCGCGAGATCGGCGTACGCTTTGATCCGCAGGATCGCCTCCTTGCGTACCCAGCGCTCGCGCCGCACCGGCGCGGTGGAGAACCACGCGATCGCCGCGATGGCAGCGGCCAACCCGGTCCACGCGAGCACACGTCCGCGCCGCGCCCGCTGCGCCGCGGGCAGCGCACCGCTCGGCGTCGCGATCGCCTCGATGTCGGCGAGCAGCTCGTCGGCCGACTGGAAACGGTGCGCGGGATCCTTCTCGAGACACTTCAACACCGTGCGGCGCAGCGCGGGCGGAACGTCGCCGCGCGTCATCGGTGGTGGCGCCGTGCCGAGATGCGCGGCCATCACTGCCTGCGGTGTGCCGGTGAAGGGAGGCCGGCCCTCCAGTATCTCGTACGCGAGCACGCCCACGGAGTAGATGTCCGCGCGATGATCTAGATGCGGATCCCCGGCGGCCTGCTCGGGAGCCATGTACGCGGGCGTGCCGATCGAGGTGCCGAGCAGGGTGAGTGTCTCGCCGCCCGCATCCCCCGTCGACACCGGAACGACGCGCGACGCCTGAATCGCCTTCGCGATGCCGAAGTCCGTCACCTCCGCCGCGCCGCGTGACAGAAGCACGTTCTCGGGCTTGATGTCGCGGTGGACGACGCCGCGCTCGTGTGCATAACCGAGCGCGCGGGTCACGTCGCGAAGGATACTCACGCACTCGGCGACGCCCAGCGGCGCCCCGGACGCGAGCCGCACGCGCAAAGACTGCCCCTCGACGTACGGCATGGTGAAGTACGCCAGCCCGTCCGCCTCGCCGGCGGTGAGCAGGGGAACGATGTTCGCCTGCTGGAGCGACGCCGCGACCCTGATCTCGCGCTGGAACCGCTCCGCGCTCAACCCCGCGACGAGCTCGGGCGCGAGCACCTTCACCACCACGGTCCGGCCGAGCCGCGTGTCATCGGTGAGGAACACGCGCGACATGCCGCCGCCGCCCAGCTCGCGACCGAGCGTGTAGTCTCCGCCGAGCGCGGCCTGAAGCTGTTCCCGGAGATCCATCGGGCAACTCGTCGGAGACGGACGTGCGATGCGGACGCGAGAAGCTACGCCTGCGTGGAAAGCCCCGCCATCGTCGGACTAGCTCGTGGTCACTCGCATGAGATGCTCGATCGGCCCGATCTCGATGGGCTCTTCAGCTCGCCAAAATGCAGAGTATTTTCGGCATTTGTTCGGCATGGCACCTGCACTACTGGAGCACGTCGATCAGGGCCCGGCTAACCAGGGGCGGGCGCCCGGCAGGACTCAACGGAGGAGTAAAACATGGCCAAGCAGAACAACGACCAGTCCCCGACGGACGGTATCCAGAAGAACCCCGACGAGTGGGTCACCGGCGACGAGAGCATGACGGGATCCCAGGCGTCGTACCTGAAGACGCTCGCCACGGAGGCCGGCGAGGAAGTCGACGAGAACCTCACCAAGGCCGAGGCGTCGAAGAAGATCGACGAGCTTCAGGAGCGCACCGGGCGCGGGCGCGACCACTGACGTCGCTCAGCGCGGCGCGACCGGCCGGCTCGACGGAGCGTCGGTCGCCCGCAGCTGCGAAAGTCGGCGGGTCGCGTCGCTCACGATTGCGCGGTGCGCCGGCGGGGGCTGGTCGTACGCGTCGAGGAATCGCTGCAGGCGGTACATCGCCGCGCGGCGATCGCCCGCCTCCTCCAGCGCCACGGCGCGCTCGTAGTTCACCAGCGGCGCCAGTGCGAACTTCACGGTGAAGTTGCGCGGGACGTTCGTCGACGCGTCGGGCCACATGAGATACCGTTCGACCTCTGCGGGCGTCCCGCGCTTTCGCAATCCCCGCGCGACGACTAGCCGGTCGATCGATTCCACGCTGAGGAGGAATCCTCCCTCGCGCATGCCGGCCTCGCTGACGGCCCTGAGTGTGTCCGCTCCGGCCTCGGGATTCGTACGCGCCAGCCACAGCCCGTCGAGCGAGCGCGCCGACCAGCGCGCCATCGCCGCCGTGTCGGCGAGCAGTGCTCGACGGGAGAGCTGCACTCGCGAGGAGTCGCCCGCCACGATCCCCAGCAGCCCGTCGAGCCATCGAAGCTCGACGCGATCCTCGAGAAGTGACTCGCTCCCAGGCGATGCTCGCATCCGCCGCAGTATGCTGTCCGCCGTCGCGGCGTTCACCACGCCGAGCCATGCACCGAGGCACGCGAGCCGCGCGCCCGCCATGCGATCCGCGAAGGCGAGCGAGGATCCGCCGGTCCGGCGCAGCGCGCGGAGCCCACCCGTCCAGTCGCCGCGCGAGAGGCGTAGCGTCCCCTCGCCGAGCGTGGATGCCAGATCGACGTCGCCGGAGTAGATGCCGGCAGCACGGATGCGGTCGAGCGCCTCGAGCTTGTACGCGGCGAAATGCGTGTCGACGCCGAGCGTACCCAGCACGGCGTAGTAAGGAGTCGGGCTCCGACTCGCTGCTGCGAGCGCGCGCGCTGCGGGAAAGGCGGCCTCCGCTGGCGGGAGCGGCATGCCGCGAGCTCTTGCATCCTGCAGTCGGCCCGCGAGGCTGAGCACCGGACCCCATGGAGCCCCCATCACGAGCGCCGCGCTCGCCATTGCGGCGACGATGGAGTCGGGTGTCCCCACCTCCACGCTGACGATCGCCTGGTGGAACCGCGTATCCGCGTGCTCCGGCACCAGCTCCTCGAGCCGGTCGAGGATGGGACGCGCCTCGGCGCTCGGAATGCCGTACAGGGGTCCGGCGTGCACGATCGGATCGGCAGCCGCCATCAGCACCGGGGGATAGTCCGGGTAGCGCGCCGCGAGCGCCTTCCACGCG
>DATFOL010000028.1:0-2012 GCA_035265545.1 Gemmatimonadaceae bacterium
CGCCGCCAGGATCGCGAGCAGGTAAATGACAGGCGACAGCTTTCCTTTCTTGTCGGAACCGACCGCGTTCGCGAGGACCGAGTGCGCGCCCTGACTGCGGATGATCACGAGCTGCAACACGTAGTACGCGATCGCGCAGGCCAGCAGCACGGCGCCGTAGACGGCCGTCGGTACCGCGGCGAAGTGCGTCTCGCCCATCCACGCCGTCGTGAACGGGGTGAGCGACAGCCAGAAGAGCAGATGCAGGTTCGCCCAGAGGATTCCACCGGTCACCCGCCGCGTCAGGTGCAGCATGTGATGGTGGTTGTTCCAGTAGATGCCGATGTAGACGAAGCTCAGCACGTAGCTGAGGATCACGGGCCACAGTGGTCGGAGTGCCGACCAGGTCGGCTCGTGCGGGGCGTGCAGCTCCAGCACCATGATCGTGATGATGATCGCGATCACGCCGTCGCTGAACGCTTCGAGGCGGTTCGGCTTCATGGCTGCGCGCGACAGTCGCTGGCGCGTCGCGGTACTCGGCTCGTGGCAAGCATGCCGAACTGTACCCGCGAACCGGCGGCGCGCCAAGCGCGCCGCCGCGCTAATTGTTCGCCCGTGGTCTCGGCGCCGGCATGCCGCCCTCGCCGGATCCCTTCGCTCCGGGCATCGTGACCGGGAAGCCGAACTGCACCTGACTGTTCTCCCGGTCCTTCTTCGTCACGTTGAGCATGTGACGCAACATCGGGAACAGCTCCTTCTGCGTCGCCGTGACGATCGTGTCGGCGATCTCCGGCTGCTCCCAGAAGATGCGCCAGTACGCCTTCCTCGCCGTGTTGGCGCTGTCCATCTCCGCCTTCCCCGCTGCGCCGTTACCGCGGGCGAGATACTCGCCGAGCGGACGATACACGCCGCGAACGCGCTCGGAGAACACCGAGTCGGCGTGCCGGAGCGCGGTCTCCTGGGTGCGGGTGAGGAACAGTGAGTCGGTCTCCTTGAGCAGCGCCTTGTACACGCTCGAGGTGTTCGACATGTAGAACGCGGCGATCGAGTCGGCCGAACGGCGTCGCCATCCCTCGGACGTCTTCACTGGCTCGACCGCGCGGCGAAGCTGCTGGAGCCCGTAGTCGGTGGAGAGCTGCAGCGAGAAGTCGATCACGATGCGGAACGGATCGCGCAGCAGCGTACGGTTCGGCCGCGTGTCGGCGAAGCGCGGGTTCACGTCGTAGCGGAAGCGCTTGGCGCTCGCGTCGAAGCCGCGCGGTACGAACAGCACGGGATCCGGCGATGCGGTCGAGCCCCACCCGCGCATCGACCCGCTGCCGTGCACGAGCTGATCGACGCCGGCGAGGATGTTCTGCAGGTACACCGCTGGCGTGACGCGTCCGCCCCAGCGGCGTGGCATCACGGGTCGGAACTGCACGTTGAGCGACTGCGTCCATGGACCGCGGCATCCGTTGCGGTCGGCGACGCGGCCGAGGTACGCCTCGAGGCATCGCCGAGCCGTCGGTGATCCACCCTCGAGCAGCGTGCGAAGCGACGAGGCCACCGCCGGGTCCGACTCCTCGGCCGGATCGGGCACGAACGCGCGATCGAAGCCGCGGCCGTCGCCGTTCACGTCGCCCTGCACCACCGGCGTGAACGGCAGCCCTGACTGTGCCCGCGCGAAGAGCGTGACGACGCCGATCTTGTCGTGGCGCATGCCGCCGGTGACCACCACGACGTGACGCGCATCGCTCTGGCTCGGTGCCCATTCCACTGTTCGCGGATCACCGAAACCGGCGCCGTCGAATCCGCGGAACTGCCGGCGGCTCGACTGGAGCGTGTAGTTGAGTGAGGCGAACAGGCTGTGGCGGTTGCGGAATCTGAACACGTCGGGCGCCAAGCCGAGCGTGAGCTGGCCACCGTATCCCCGCAGGTCGCTCACGCGCTGCACCACACGCCCGAACTCCGCCGAGCGCCTCGAGTCCGATGCCGAGAGCGCACCCGTACCCGGATCGATCGAGGCTTCCGAGACGAACACGGGACGGCCGCCG
>DATFOL010000029.1:0-2128 GCA_035265545.1 Gemmatimonadaceae bacterium
CCGTCTCTGCTCAATCGCCCCTACCTCGTGGCCGCGAGCGTGCTGCACTGGCTCGGGGCCGGCGACTACGGCTACGCCGTGGACTGGGCCAACGCGTTCGTGGATTACTGGCAGGTCACGGAAGGGCGCTGGTCACCACCACGTCGCGACAGCTCCGCGCGATGAGCGAGCCCGCGCCGCCGACGGCACCGCCGGCGCACGACCGCGCGGCACTCGACCGAAGCCTCGTTCGCGGTGTCGCGTGGACGGGCGGCATGAAGTGGCTGACGCAGGCCGCTACATGGATCTCTACGCTGATCGTCGCGCGGCTGCTGTCCGGAGGATTACGGTCTCGTCGGCATGGCGACCGTGTACGTCGGCCTGCTGGCGCTGCTCAGCGAG
Source organism: Gemmatimonadaceae bacterium (assembly GCA_035265545.1). GTDB lineage: Bacteria > Gemmatimonadota > Gemmatimonadetes > Gemmatimonadales > Gemmatimonadaceae > AG11. Next base: position 382 of record DATFOL010000029.1, read on the forward strand.
TCCGGCATCGGGACGACGATCCTGACGATCCGAGAGCTCGAGGGGCGTGCCGTCGAGGAGCTCCACAGCGTCGCGGTTGCCGCCGGCGTCGCGGGGTTCGTGTTGTCGTGTCTCGTCGCCAAGTCGCTGAGCATCTTCTTTCATCAGCCAGCGCTGCAGGGCGTGATCATCGCGCTGAGCGTGAACTTCGTGATCACGGCGCTGCGCACGGTGCCGCAGTCGCTGTTGCGACGGGATCTCCGCTTTCGACGCACGGCGGCCATCGAGGGCGCGAGCTCGATCATCGTCGCGGCCACGTCGATCGCACTCGCGATGGCCGGCTTCCGCTACTGGACGCTCGTCGTCGCGACGCTGCTCGGTAGCGCGGTTGCGACGATCAGCGTGCTCGTCGCGCGCCCGCTGCGCTTCCGGCGCCCCGCGTTCGCGAACATGGGACGCACGCTGCGCGTGAGCCGCGACATCCTGATCGGCACCATCGCGTGGTACGTCTTCGAGAACTCGGACTTCTTCGTCGCCGGCAAGGTGCTCGGCGCCGCAGCGCTTGGCGTCTATACCGTCGCGTGGAACCTCGCGTACTCGGTGGTCGAGAAGGTGACCGGGCTCATCTCGGGTGTGACGTCGTCCATCTTCTCGGCCGCGAAGCATGACGCGGCGCTGCTCGAGCGCTACGTGGTACAGATCACCGGCGCGCTGTCGCTCGTGCTGCTTCCGGCGACCGTGGGCGTCGCGCTCGTGGCGCCCGAGCTCGTGCGCTCGGTCCTGGGGCCGAAATGGACGACCGCGATCGTGCCGCTTCAGATCCTCGTGCTGTACGCGAGCGTGCGCTCGCTGACGCCAATTCTCGCTCAGGCGCTCACGGTGGCCGGTGATACGCGCTACACCATGATGCGGTCGGTGGTCGCGGCCGTGTGCATGCCGATCGGGTTCTTCATCGGTGCACGATGGGGAATCGTCGGCGTCGCATCGGCGTGGATCGTCGTGCACGCGCCGCTCGTGGTGGCGCCGCTGTTCCGGCGTGCGACGACGCGACTCGGCGTCTCGCCGACGGCGTACTTTGCGGCCATCAGGCCGGCGGCGGTATCGACCATCGTGATGGCGATCGTGGTCCTCGCCGGCGGCTACGCGCTCAGCGAGGTACTGAGTGACGGTCCCCGACTGGCCGCCAAGGTGCTGCTCGGCGCCGCCGCGTATGCGGCGTGTCTGGGCGGGGTGTTCCGGCCTCGCGTCATGGCGGTCGTCAACGCGTTGCGTCGCGCGAGCGGCGGCGCGGCGACCGCGGCGCCGACCGGCGGGACCGGTGGCGGCGATGGCCCGCCAGGACCGCCGAGCATTCGGCCCAGCGGCGCCGCCGCAACGTAGCGGCTTATCTTTGGCTCCGGCCGGGCATCATCGATCCGGGTCTCATCTTCACGGTAGAACGGTGGAACGGTAGAACGCGTGACCTCTCGCCCAGCTCTGCTCAATCGCCTGCTCGATCCCGAGCGCGTCGTCGTCTTCGACGGCGCGATGGGGACGATGCTGTACGCGAAGGGCGTGTTCATCAACCAGTGCTACGACGAGCTGAACCTCAAGGCGCCCCAGCTCGTGCGCGAGGTGCATGCGGCCGACGCGAAGGCCGGGGCGGAGGTGCTGGAGACGAACACGTTCGGCGCGAACCGCGTGAAGCTGTCGCAGTACGGGCTCGAGTCGCAGGTGAGCGAGATCAACCGCGCCGCCGCGCGCGTCGCCCGCGAAGTCGCGGGCGACG
>DATFOL010000030.1:0-4104 GCA_035265545.1 Gemmatimonadaceae bacterium
GGCTGCAGCGGCCAGCAGATAAACGCCGTAAACCCATTCGTGCGCGACTGCACGTCGCGCACGCGCTCGAGGTGCTCGATTCGTTCGGCCAGCGTTTCACCGATGCCGTACATCATCGTGACCGAGGTCTTCATCCCCTCCTGGTGCGCGATCTCCATGATCTCGAGCCAGCGGTCGGCGCCGGCCTTCTTTTTGGCGACCTGATCGCGGACGCGCTGGACGAGGATCTCCCCGCCGCCACCCGGGATGGAGTCGAGACCCGCCCTCATCAGCTCGCGAACGACGTCGCGCGCGTCCATGCGGTACAGCTTCGACCAGAAGTCCACCTCGCTCGGGCTGAAGCCGTGCACGTGGATCGGGTGGTTGCGCTTGATGTAGCGCAGCAGGTCGAGGTACCACTCGAACGGGATGTACGGGTTGTGGCCCCCCTGCATGAGGATCTGGACGCCGCCGAGCGCCTTCGCCTCGTCGATCTTCGCGCCGATCTGCTCGTAGGACAGTGTCCATCCCTCGGAGTCCTTGGGTCTCCGATAGAACGCACAGAAGCCGCAGTCGGCGACGCAGACGTTCGTGTAGTTGATGTTGCGGTCGACGATGTAAGTCACGACGTCGCCGGGATGCAGCCGCTGGCGCACCCGGTCCGCCTCGGCGCCAAGCTCGAGGAGCGGCGCGCGCTGGTAGAAGTCGAGCAGATCACGCATCACGGTCACCGAAGGTCGAGCGACACCACTTCGCGTGAGACGGCATCACGCAGCGGGAAGGAAGACGAGCGAGCCGTTCGGCACGCGTCCGCTCGCGGCGAGCTTGCCGAAGAAGGTCGTGAGCCCCGCGAGATGCTCGTAGCGGAGCCCGTAGTCGAGACCGGAAAGATACTCCAGCGCCGCCTTGCGAGAGACGCCGGTCGCCGATGCCGCCTGCTCCGCGAGCACGCTCAGATTGGCGAGTCCCCAGTCGCGCGAGCGAATCAGCTGCGCGTGGAGCGCGAGCGAGTGCTCGACCGGAGTGGAGCGCTGTGCCACCCAGACGGCGAAGACGAACGGCAGCCCCGTCCACGCCTTCCAGACGGCACCCAGGTCGTAGGCGAACGGATACTCGCGGGCGAGATCGCTCGCGCCCGAGCTGAGGAGGAGCGCCGCATCGCCGATCACGAGGCGCGCGTCGTGGTCCGGCTGCTCGGAGCGCGCGAGGTCGGCGATCTCGGCATCGGCCGGCACGAGCGTCGGCCGTGCCTTCCACACGTGCTCGAACAGCAGCTCGAGCAGGACCACGCTCGTCATCGAGCTGCGCGTGACGAGCACCCGGCGAGCCGTGAGCCGGTCGGCCGGCACGCGCGAGAACAGCATGACGCTTCGCACCGGACCGTCGCACGAGATGGCGAGGTCGGGGAGCAGGAGATAGCGCGCCGTGGCCCGGGCGTACTCCACCGCCGAGATCACGCTGACGTCGAGCGTTCCCTGGGCCATGCGGCGGTTGAGCGCCGACGGGATCCCGTCGATCAGCTCCGCATCGAGCGCGACGATGCCCCGATCGATGCCGCCGTAGACTGGATAGCAGTTGATGTAGGGAATCCGGCCGACGCGCATCGTCACGCCGCGGCTCGCGTCGGGTCGTCGTCGAAGGTGCGGATGACGTTGTAGAACGAGTCGCGCTCGGCGGGGATCTTCCCTGCGCCACGGATGGTGCGCAGCAGGTCCGCGAGGCTCATCGCCTGTGCGGTGTGCGCGCCCGCCTCGTGGTAGATCTTCTCGCGGACGACGGTTCCCTCGAGGTCGTTCACGCCGAAGTGCAGCGAGAGCTGCGACAGCGCCGGCGTGACCATGATCCAATGCGACTTCACGTGGTCGAAGTTGTCGAGGAACAGTCGCCCGACAGCGAGGTTCTTCAGGTCGTCGATGCCGGTGGTCGCGGTGCCCTGTCGGCCGAGCTCCACGCCCAGCTCGTTGTTGTCCGGATGATAGGCGAGCGGGATGTACGCCAGGAAACCGCCCGTCTCGTCCTGCAGATCGCGCAGCATGCCGAGGTGATTGATGCGGTCCTCGATCGTCTCGACGTGCCCGTAGAGCATCGTGCAGTTGGTGCGGATGCCGAGGCCGTGCGCCACGCGATGGACGTCGATCCATTCGCTGCCGGCGAGCTTCTTCTCGGCGATGGTCGCCCGCACGCCGGGGCTGAAGACCTCGGCGCCGCCACCGGGCATGGTGTCGAGGCCGGCCTCGCGCAGGGCGATCAGCACGTCGCGCACGGACATCTTCTCGATGCGGGCGATGTGCGCGATCTCGACCGCCGTCAGCGCCTTGATGTGCACCTGCGGATGCCGCGCCTTGAGCCCGCGGAACATCTCCGCGTAGTACGCGAGGCCCGCCTTCATGTCGAGGCCGCCCACGATGTGGAACTCGCGCGTCATCGCGCCCGCCGCCTGCTCCGCCTCGGCCCACACCTGATCCATCGTGTAGCGATACGCGCCATCCTCCTTGGGCAGGCGGGCGTACGAGCAGAACACGCACGTCGCGCGGAGGATGCAGACGTTCGTCGGGTTGATGTGCTGGTTGGACGCGAACGTCACGCGGTCGCCGTGCCTGGCGCGATTCGCCGCGTCGGCGAGCGTGCCCAGTCCGATCAGGTCTCCCGTGCGGAAGAGCGTGACGCCATCCGCCGGCGTGAGCCGCTCGCCCGCCATGACCTTGTCGGCGATCGGGATCAGCGCCGGGTCGGCGATGCGCGAGCGATCGAACACGACGGCGGAGGGCACGGGTCTACTCCTGGAATCGCCTGGCGACGAGGGACACGTTGTGGCCGCCGAACCCCGCGCTGTTGCTCAGCGCCGCGCGGACTTCACGGGGCTTCGCCTGGTTCGGCGTGAAGTCCAGATCGCCGCAGGCGGGATCGGGGTTGCAGTAGTTGATGGTCGGCGGCACCACCTGGTCACGGATCGCCAGCAGCGAGGCGATCATCTCCACCGCCCCGGCCGCGCCGAGCATGTGCCCGGTCATCGACTTGGTGGAAGACACGCTGAGCTTGTGCACCGCGTCGCCGAAGACCTTGGCAATCGCGGTCGCCTCGTTGGAGTCGTTGAGCGGCGTGGAGGTACCGTGCGCATTCACGTAGTCCACCTCGTCCGGCGTCATGCCAGCGTCGGCCAGGGCGCCGCGCATCGCGCGCTGGAGCCCCTCGTGGTCGGGCAGCTGACCGGTGAGGTGATAGGCGTCCCCCGAGGCTCGATAGCCCACGATCTCGCCGTAGATCTGGGCGCCGCGCTTCTGCGCGTGTTCCAGCTCCTCGAGGATGAGGATGGCCGCGCCCTCTCCCATGACGAAGCCGTCGCGGTTCGCGTCAAAGGGGCGCGACGCGGTCTCCGGACTGTCGTTTCGCTCGGAGAGCGCCGTCATGTTCGCGAAGCCGCCGATGGCCATCGGCGTGACCGTCGCCTCGGCACCTCCCGTGATGATGATGTCGGCGTCTCCGTACTGGATGCACCGGAACGCATCACCGATCGCGTGGGCACTCGTCGCGCACGCGGACACCGTCGCGTAGTTCGGGCCGCGCGCGTTGAAGCGCATGGACACCACGCCGGCCGCGATGTCGGCGATGAACATCGGGATGAAGAAGGGGCTGATCTTGCTCGCGCCACGCGCCCGATACACGTCGTGCTGGTCCTCGAAGCTCTTGAGCCCACCGATGCCGCTGCCGACGATCACGCCGGTTCGATCCACGTCGTAGCCGCCGGTCGTCAGTCCCGCGTCCGCCATCGCCTCGACGGAGGCCGCGACCGCGTACTGGGTGTAGAGATCCGCACGCTTGGCTTCCTTCCGCTCCATCGTCTTCAGCGGGTCGAAGCCCTTCACCTCGCAGGCGAACCGTACCGGGAAGCTGGACGCGTCGAACTTGGTGATGTTCTGCGCCCCGGAGACACCGGCCTGGAGGGCACGCCAAGTCGTCGCCACGTCGTTGCCGACGGGCGTGATTGCCCCGAGGCCGGTGACGACGACCCGACGTCTCATTACGCGCCGACCTTGGTGTTCAGATACGCGACCGCATCGCCCACGGTCCGGAGCTTCTCGGCGTCCTCATCGGGGATATCGATGTTGAACTCCTTCTCGAACTCCA
>DATFOL010000031.1:0-14215 GCA_035265545.1 Gemmatimonadaceae bacterium
TGGAATATCCGATGCTCGTGATGGAAGCGAAGAGCAACGACGAGTACGACCTGTTCAGCGTCGTGACGCACGAGATCGCGCAACTGGTTCCCGATGCTTGGGGCATGATGGCAAGGCACAGCAGGGCTCGTGGCGTATAGCAACCGTGCAAGCACCAACAACGTCTGGGGCACTGCCGCGATGGTGGCTCCGCAGCTCTAGCGGTGACGCGCCCGGTTCACGCGGAGTGATGTGAATGGGCGGCTCGACGTCGGCCACCCCGTTCCTGCACCAGCCTGCTTGGCAGTATTTTTGCGCCAACTGTTACTAGCAGGTATAGTCACCCGTTGCGGCAAGCGCGGCCATCGAAGTCGATCTGCCGCCCGTTGCCGCGATGCGGATCCTCCGGCAGCCGAGACCGTATGCGACACCGATTTCGATCGCGAAGCACGGTTCGACATCAGCACGTCAGCCAGGCGCCGTCGTCGCGAAAGCGTGGGTACGGTGTCGCGAGTGGTGAGCTCCGTGACTGACGAGCGCAGATTCGAGGAATTGCTGTCGGAGTTCAAGCGAGTGGGCGTGGATCTGAACAGCTTCCCTGCCGGCATCGGAGTTCATCGCGACGACGCGTTGCGCATTCTCCGTTCCCTCCCCGATGGCGCTGGTCCGGGCGCCTTCCTCAGCCGAGTGCGACACGAGCAGCAGGCCACCGCGACACGAGCGGACGGTGGCGGTGACGCGTTCTCGGCCACGGGCTGACCGCGACCTGCCACCGGCGATCTACCGGCCTTCCGCAGTGGCGATGGCGTGCGCGTCGAGCTCCGTGACGAGCGCAGGGCCGAAGTAGTATTCCAGCTCGCTGCGCGCCATCTCGTACGCACTGGGTCCTTCTCCGGCGCAGACGAGCGAGCCATCCACCAGCTCCTCCGAGCAGAGCAGCGTGCCGTCGCCGAACGTCACGGGGAAGAGCGTGCTCACCATCGGCTTGAGCGCGTGGTAATCCTCTCCTGCGGCGAGGAGTGCGCCGTGGATGACGCAGCCGCGACCGTCCCGACGCAGGAAGACACAGCCTCCGTCGACGACGGCTGTTCTCGTCCCCGCGCCACCGGCGAAATCCGCGTCGGGAGTGATCGGCTCGACGAACCAGTGCCCGCGCGGCGCCCGGGCGAGCGGCGCGAGCTCGTCGGCGCGCGCGAGGATGCGGTCGCGCTCGACGATCGAGACGTCGACGCCATGGGTACAGCAGGCGTCGCCGCAGAACGAGCAGCGCATGCAGTGACCGTAATACCGCCGCGTGAAGATCGCATCGTCCACCTGGTGCACGACGGGCGCGCCATCTCGCGCGGCGAAGGCACGGGAGAGTGGGTGGAGCGTCAGGCGGCGCTCGGGTCTGCGGTGCCACCCGCCGGCTCGGAGGGTGGAGCGTCGTCCGGGGCGCCTCCGCGGCGCGGCGATCCGCGCCGACGCCCGCGCCCGCGCTTGCGTGCGCCCTGGGGTCGCGGGGCGGTCACGCCAGCCTCGATGCTCGGCGCGCGCCGTACGACCGATTGCCGACAGGCCTCCAGTACGGCTTCGAGAGCCTCGATGCCATCGTCGGTGGCCTCGAGAAAGAGGTCGTGCACGACGGACTCCGCCTTCTCGAGCTGTTTCACGAGGGCGAGCGCCATCGCGCGGCTCGGCATCGTGCCGCAGAGCTTCGCGTCGATGCGGTTTCCTGCCGGCCGGCGCAGGACGGTGACCGCGCCCTGCTTTCCTGGCTGGAGAAAGTAGGGCGACTTGGCGGCGGGTCGCTTCTTCGGCGGTCGGCGCTTCTTGTCGGTCATGATGCGAGCATCGTGATGTGCACGCTGAAACGTATGCCGGTCGCTGGCGGGACGGGAGGTCCGGTGCGGCCGCACTCGCGTGCCAGCCGTGGCCCTGCATACCTTGAATTGGTTCTCAGCGAACACCTCACGAGACACTGCGCCATGACGTCACCCTCCCTTGCATCCGAACCGGACCTGCGGTACCCGATCGGGCCATCCGACAAGAGCTCCCCGCTCACCGCGGGTGAGCGCGCACAGCGTATCGACGCGATCGCCGTGGCGCCGTCACAGCTCCGTCTCGCCGTGCACGGGCTGTCCGACGAGCAGCTCGACACGCCCTACCGGCCGGGCGGCTGGACCGTGCGGCAGACCGTCCATCACGTGGCGGACAGCCACATGAACGCCTTCATCCGCTTCCGGCTGGGGCTCACGGAGGACAATCCGACGATCAAGCCGTACGACGAGCAAGCCTGGGCCGAGCTGGCCGACATGCGCCTGCCGATCGAGGTGTCGCTGCGACTGTTGGATGGGCTGCACGAACGGCTCGTGCACATGCTGCAGGCGCTATCGTCGGCGTCGTTCGACCGAACGATCTTCCATCCGGAGAACGGCCCGATGACGCTCGACGCGATGCTGAGCATGTACGCGTGGCACGGGAAGCATCACACGGCGCACATCACCAGCCTTCGCCAGCGCCAGGGCTGGAGCTGATGGGTCACGCGCGGCGATGGCCGGGCGCGCGGGCGCAGGCGGGACTGCTCGCGCTGGCCGTCGGCGCGGGAGGATGCGGCACGGAGCGGAGCCAGTCTGTCGATTCGACGCGGTTGCCACCCGCGGCGACACCGGCCCCGAGCGTCGCGACCGGAGATCCGCGTCGCCCGCCGTGCGCGAAGACGGGCCACTGGATCGACTGCCAGGTGCGAGAACGACTGGTGCGCTCCGGCCTCGCGCCGCACGACACGAGTCGCGAGGCGCTGCCTGCGCTGGGACCGACGCCACTGTTCTACCGACTCGGCAGGGGCGGGCTCGCCGTCTACCTGTTCGCCGACTCGGCGGCACGCGCCCGCGCCGCGACGACGCTCGATACGGTGAAGTACGTGCGCGGATCGCGTGCTCCGACCATGCTCTCGCAGGCGTCGGTGATCGAGAACGACAACCTGCTCGCGCTCCTGTTCAGCAAGAACGAGCAACAGCTCGAGCGCGTGTCCGACGCGCTCATGGCCGGGCCGCCGCAGCCGTGATCCGGCGCGGCAGTTCGCGGGTGCGCGGGTGCGCGGGTGCTTTGTTGACCACGCTCGCACTCGCGACGGCTGCCTGTAGCGTCAGCCAGGACGACGAGGTCGAGCTGGGACGGCGCAACGCTCAGCAAGTGGCCGCGCAGCTGCCGGTGCTACGCGATCCGGCCACCACGAGCTACCTGCAGCAGCTCGGGCTCGCGATCGCGCGCACGACGTCACGCGCCGATCTCGACTGGCGGTTCAACATCATCGACAGTCGGGAGGTGAACGCATTCGCGCTGCCCGGTGGGTTCATCTACGTGAATCGCGGTTTGATCGAGCGCGCCGATCGACTGGACCAGCTCGCGGGCGTGCTCGGCCACGAGATCGGCCACGTCGTCCAGCGGCATTCCGTGCAGCAGCTGGAGAAGCAGACGAAGACCGGCGTCGCCGTGGAGATCGGCTGCCGGCTCACGGACCTCTGTAACAGCGACGTGGCGCGCGCGGCGATCCAGGTGGGAGGGGCGGCGCTGTTCGCGCGGTACAGCCGGCAGGACGAAGCGGAAGCGGACTCCGTCGCGGTGGAGTTCATGCTCGACGCGGGGATCGACCCGCGCGGAATCCCGGTGCTGTTCCGGCAGTTGATCGAGGAACGACGCCGCTCGCCGGCACGCATCGAAGCGTTCTTCGCGTCACATCCCCTGGAGGAAGACCGGATCGTCGCGACGGAGCGGGAGATCGCCGCGCTGGATCCCCGCGCGCTCGAGGGGCTGCGCCAGGACGATCCGAGCTATCAGGCGTTCAAGGCGAAGCTCGACAGGTTGCCGAGGTCACCGGAGCCGGCGCGAGAGATCAACTCGCCGTAGGTTGGATTGCACGGGTCGTATCGGAGACCGGCCGGCATCTCGTGGCGTCCCAACCGCGGGAACGCGGATTTGAACGGATGCCCCGGATTGCCGCGGATTGGCGCAACTGCGGCGCACTGATCGCTGCGCCGCAGCCGAGAAGAAATCTTTGGGGCCGTGGATGGAATGGCGGGCCTGCGGTCACGAGCATCTCGACCCGGAGAGGAGCAGATCCGGTCGTTCTGTATTGCAAATCCGTTGAAATCCGCGTTCCGCCGTTCCGGACGCCACGCGACGCGTCCCTTGAGCGACGAGCCTCACGGCGCGCCCGCGACCTTTTCTGCATCGGCTTCAGCAACGCTGGTCGGCGGTAGCAGGTGGCGCAGCACCGGCGGAACGGTCACGCCACCCGAGACGATGAAGGCCATCACATCCGCGCTCTCGGCGTCGAGCACCGTGACGGCGCTGGTAGGGAAGATGAGGAGCGAGCCCGCGAAGTTGTAGGACTGCGGCAGGTAGACAGCGACGTGCTCGAGCATCCCCATCGACTCGAGCGTCTCCTGGGTGATGAATCCGAGCGCGCGTGCCTCGCCCGACGCGAACGGCGCGACGAGCACCGGCTTGTCGAACCGCCGCTTCTCGCCGACGAACGCGTTGAGCAGATCCTTCGTCGACGAGTAGAGCAGCCTGACGAATGGCAGCCGCTCGAGCACTCCTTCGACCACGCTGAACATCTGCCGCGTGATGAAGCTCGACGCGACGAAGCCGAAGAGCGTGATCAGGATGACGGTGGCGAGAAAGCCCACGCCGGGGATCGGGATGCCGAGCCAGCCGTCGATCGTCGCGAACACCCGCACACAGACGTAGACGGTGAACGCGAGGGGGGCGAGGAGGACGACGCCCTTGAAGAAATAGTTGAGCAGCCGTGACATCAGATCACTTGGGCGCGATCGGGACGCTCAATCGCTTCGTGCCCCACGTGAAGGCGAGGAGCACGACTCCGTCGCTCTGGGGCTCGAACTCGATCGTGAACCGCTCGACGGGCGACGCGACGCTGCTCTCACGAAGCGGAACGCGCACGAGATCGCGCGTGGCGTCGTACACCGTGCCCCACTGGCCGAACTGGCGATTGACGACGAGGCGATAGCCGCTCGGTGTGGTCGCCGTCCACAGCGTGTAGGTACCAGGGGGGATCGGCGCGCCGCCGAGCACGAGATCCATGTCCGTGCGAAACTGCGTGGCGGCGTTCGCGCCGGTGCGCCACAGCGTGTCGCCGAGCACGCCGTTGACCCACACGTCGCGACCGCGGAGCGATGGCCGCCCGTAGTCGATCCAGAGGTGCGCGCCGCCGATGGTGGCTTTCACGGTGTCGCGCATCGATACCTGGCCAGGCGGCACGCCACCCTGATCGCGCGCGGCCCACGACTTCGCGATCGCGTCGAGATCCACGCCGTCGACGCGCTCCACCTGCACCTTGAACGTCGTTCGAGAGCCGTCGAGGCCCTGGATGCCGCCACGTCCATCGTGACGCAGATACAACGGTCTGCCGTTGACGGTGATGCGTACGGAGTCGCGACCGATCACTCGCACCGCCTGCGGACCCGCCTGCTGCACGGCCAGGTTGAGCGGCACGACGGCAAACTCGACGCTGTCGCGGCCGAGGAGACTCATTCGCGCCAGCGCCAGCTCGTAGAGGCCGTACGAGGTGGGAATGGATGGAAGAACGGGACCGCGAACCGCGATCGCGTGCGTGGTGTCGCTCGCGCTACGATGCCCGACGAACACCGCCGAATCGCGACCGTATCGAACGGCCAGAGACTGCAGCCCGCCGCTGAGCGCCACGCCGTTGCCATCGCGGACGGAGAGATCGGCGCGCGTCGGTGCACCGCTCGGGCCGAGCTCGACCGAATACCGGGTGACGCGGAGTGCGGGCAGTCGGCTGACGAGCGTTCCCTCCATGTGTGTCGCCGTGCGCGTGTACTGCTCGACCGCCACCGTGTCGGTGCCGAGGCGCGCCAGCAGCGTCGTCGGCGCGATGGGGGCCGGCGCCGGGATCGCCGTCGAACCCGACGAGCAGGCGACGACGAGAGGCAGCACGGCGAGCGCGGCCGCGGCGACGCGAGGAGGGGATACGGCGAACATGCTGATCTCCGGAAGAGTACGGGTCCACCGACGTGTCTATGGTAGCGCCCTTCGCGGGCCCGCGCACGGGCGAGGTGGCCCAGCGATTGCCCCCTCCCGCGCTATCCAGTCCGATGGTCGGACCCGACACCGCAGGGGAGGAGTCGATGGAGACGCGCGACGGTCATCAGAAGGGCCCGCAGCAGCATGCCGAAGGGCAGCATGGCGAGAAAACGCACTCGCGTTTCCTCGAGCAGATCCATCAGCCGATGAAGCGTGAGGACGACGAGTCCGCGAATGACGGCGAGAGCGAGAGCAGCGGAGACGACCGGCAGCGCCGCTGACTTCCTGCCCGCGCGCCGCACGCTGCCCGCGTTGCGAAGCGCGTCGAAGGGGTGCCGCGGCTGTCATCTCTGGAAGGTCGGCACCCAGACGGTGTTCGGCGAAGGGACGCGCTCGGCGACGCTGATGTTCGTCGGCGAGCAGCCGGGCGATCAGGAGGATCTCGCCGGCCACCCCTTCGTCGGCCCGTCGGGCCGGCTGCTCGACTCCGCGCTCGAGCGCGCGGGACTCGACCGCGGCGACGCGTACGTCACGAACGCGGTGAAGCACTTCAAGTGGGTGCCCGACGGCAGCGGCAAGCGTCGCATCCACAAGACGCCATCGTCGTCCGAGGTGCGCGCGTGCCATCCGTGGCTCGACGAGGAGATCGCGGTGGTGAAGCCACGCGTAATCGTGGCGCTCGGCGCCACCGCGGCGAAGGCGTTGTTCGGCCCGACGATTCGGGTGACGGCGCAGCACGGAAAGGTGATCCGCACGCCGCTCGCCGAGGCCGGGTTCGCGACCGTGCACCCGAGCTCCGTGCTACGCGCGCCAAGCGACGTGCGCGCCGAGGCGGAGCGGGCATTCGTGAATGACTTGAAGAAGGTGGCGAAGTACCTCGCGAAATGAACTGCAACTGCGAGTACCGAGTACTGGAGTACCTGGTACCGAGACCCGGTCGGCTGGCCACCTGAAGGCACCTCGGGATCGCGACCCGGAGAGACACCACAGTACTCGATACCGAGTAGCGCGTCCCGAGCGAGGGACGCGCCGTGCATTCGGGGGAGCCGTCGCGAGAGTCCGGGTACTCCGTACTCTGGTACTCGGTACTGCGGTGGTGGTTAATTTCCTTCATGCCCCCTTCCCCCCACCGCCAAGCCCTCTCCCACCTCCGGTCCGTCGATCCGATCCTCGGCGGCATCATCGATCGCGTCGGGCCGTGTCGGCTCGAGGCGCGGCGCAGCGGGACGCACTACGATGCGCTCGTGCGGTCGATCGTCTTCCAGCAGTTGTCGGGCAAGGCGGCGAGCACGATCCATCGGCGGTTGTGCGAGATCTACCCGGCGAAGCGGCCGCGTGCCGAGCACGTGCTGACCACCGAGGAGAGCGTGCTGCGCGCCGCGGGTCTGTCGCGGCAGAAGATCGGATATCTGCGCGACCTCTCCGCGCGCGTGGCCGACGGCTCGCTGCCGCTCGCGCATCTCGGCCGGCTCTCCGACGACGCGATCATCGAGCACCTCGTGCAGGTGAAAGGGATCGGACGATGGACGGTGCAGATGTTCCTCATGTTCCGGCTCGGGCGGCCGGACGTGCTCCCCGAGCTCGATCTCGGTGTGCAGAACGCCATCCAGCGCGCCTATGGCCTGAAGAAACGACCGACGCCGAAGGACGTGCTGCGCATCGGCGACAAGTGGCGGCCGTACGCGTCGACGGCGAGCTGGTATCTCTGGCGATCGCTGGAGAACGGGGACGGGCAAGCGTGAATGGACGCTGCACGCGCTGAAGGCTGAGCGTGAGGCACCGGCCATGGTGGCATCGGCGCAGAGTCCGGGACTGACCTTCGTCCAATTACCGCCACCTTCCAACCATCTGGGGGTATTGTGACGTAGGTCACGAATTTCCACTTGCCCCCGATGCTGGAGGCGGTCATGGCTCCACAGCGGTCACCAATCCTACGCCAGCTCGCCAGCTCGAGCGCGCGGTTCCGCTTCGTGTTGCTGACGATCATCGTCCTAGGGGGCATGCTGGGCCATCGCCTCTTCGTTCGGATCGGCTCCCGAGGCGACGGAGACTCGCACGGTATGACGGCCCTCAGTCCACTGAGCCAGCCGAGCCGTGCCGCGCCGCGCTCCACGCCGGAGCTCGTGACGATGTCGGCGCCCGTCCGCGACACGACGCTTGCTGACGGTGAGGACTCGGCTGCGGTGGCCGCCGGAAGGCCATTCTTCCCGAGCATGGAGGGCACCTACCTGCCCGACGTGATCGCCGAGGGAGGCTCTCACTTGAAGCGGTGGGAGGAGCGAGTCGATCACCCGATCCGCGTGTGGATCGCGTCGGGCGACTCGGTGTCGGGGTTTCGCTCTTCCTACGGAGACGCCGTACGAGAGGCGTTTCTCTCGTGGGAAGAGAGTGGAGTCCCCGTTCGCTTCGCGTTCGTCGACTCCGCGGACAGCGCCGAAGTTCGAGTGGGCTGGACGGACCATCTTCCGAAGCAGCGGGCAGGGCTGGTGCACTGGTGGAAGGATGCAGACGGCTGGCTCACCAAGGCGAACATCGTCCTTGCGATGCAGCTGAGCGATGGCGGCGGTGCGGACGACACGAGCGTGCACCGCATCGCTCTCCACGAGATCGGACACGTGCTCGGACTCGAGCACAGCCTGGGCACGGAAGACATCATGGCGGCGTGGGTGAATGCGAACGAGCTCACGGCGCGCGATCGTGCCACAGCTCGGCTTCTGTACACGCTCGAGCCGGGTGCCGTCAATCTCGACGACAGTGCACCGGGCAGGTGACTGGCGGACGCGGCGGAGAATTTCGGCAGAACACGTGATCTTCCTCGTGCTCGCCGGCGCCGACCTGGAACTCAGACTGCTCCCGTCGACGCAGCGACTGTTCGGGTTCTCGCTTCTGGCACAGGCGGGGCTCGCGGTCGGCCTGGTGCTCATAACGCGCCAGCGCTTCCCCGAGATCGCGCCAACCGTGACCACCGTCGTGTTGGGAGCAGTCGTCGTCTTCGAGATCGCTGGTCCACTCAGTGCGCGGTTCACCCTCGACCGTTGTGGCGAGTCGGGCAGAGAGCACACGCCGCCACCGCTGTCGGTTCCGTAGCGTCGAGATCGAGCTCGCGATGTGGAAGTTGCGTGTGAGGCCTCTCTCACCGAGGGAGGATCCGTCCAACGCACTGCCCGGTGGGACCGCCAACTGGAGGAGATGCAGTGGAGCGTAGACCGCTCGGCACGACAGGACTCACCGTCCCTGCCGTGGGGATGGGCACGTGGCGCACGTTCGACGTGCGAGGCGAGCGCGACGAGACACGCTGCCGTACGGTGCTCGACGAGGCATATGCGACAGGCGCGACGCTGTTCGACACCTCGCCGATGTACGGCGAGGCGGAGCGCGTGCTGTCCGAGAGCATGGGCGGCCGGCGTGAAGCCGCGGTCGTCGCCGACAAGCTCTGGACGACTGACGATGCGGAGGCAGAGCGGCAGGTCGCGCGAGCACTGCGCTGGTACGGCGGCCGCGTCGACGTGTACCAGGTGCACAATCTCGTGAGGCTGAAGCAGAGGCTCGCTCAGCTTCGACGACTACGCGACGAAGGCAGGGTGCGCGTAGTCGGCGCGACGCACTACCAGCACTCCGCCTTCTCGCAGCTTCTCGAGCTGGTGCGCTCGGGCGACGTTCAGCAGATCCAGATTCCCTACAACGCCCGCGACCGACTCGCCGAGCGCGAGCTGCTTCCGGCGGCGGCAGACCACGGCGTTGGCGTGATCGTGATGCGACCGCTCGGCGAGGGTACGCTGGCGCGCCATGCACCGCCGGCTGAATCGCTCACGCCACTCGCGGCGTACGGTGTGCGTACGTGGGGGCAGGCATTGCTCAAGTTCATCCTCAGCGATCCACGGGTGAGCTGCGTGATCCCGGCGACGTCGAGCCCCGAGCGGATGAGGGAGAACGCAGAGGCGGGGAGCCCGCCGTGGTTCGATCGGGAAGCGCGGGGGTACGTGGGTGGGCTCTTGAACGACCACTGAAGTACCCAAGTACCCGAGTAGCCGGTACCCAGACCCAGTCCGAGGCTCCCGGAATGCTTGGACGCTTCGCGACCCGGAAGCATCCCGGCCGAGCTCCCGAGAGGCATTCCGGGAGCGTCCCACCGGTACTGGGTACAAGATACGTCGGTTGTACTCGGTACTTGTATGGCAGTCTGCCGCCAGCCTCTAACTTGAAGCGATGCTAGTCGTAAAGGACGACACCGAGAAGGTCCGCCTGTACGCGATCATGCGCCGCCGAGCGACGGCGCTGCTCGCGGGCTTCGCGGTGCTGTTCGTCATCGTGTCGGTGATCGCGCATCTGCGGCCGGAGCTCGCGCCGTTCTGGGTGGGGTTGGTGCGGGCGACGTCGGAGGCGGCGATGGTCGGCGGGCTCGCGGACTGGTTCGCCGTCACGGCACTCTTCCGCCACCCGCTCGGTATCCCCATCCCGCACACGGCCATCGTCGCCAGCCGCAAGGACCGCATCGGCCGGAGCCTCGGCAACTTCGTCGGGAACAACTTCCTCGCGCGCGAAGTCATCGCGCGGCAGCTGGCCGGGATGCGGCTGGGCGAGCGCGGGGCGCGATGGCTGTCGGAGCCCGCGCACCAGGCGCGCGTGGCGCGCGCGATCGCTGGCGGCGTCGCGCGCGCCGCCGAGTCGATGCCCGACGAAGAGCTGCAGGACAGCGTGCACACCGCCCTCGTCACTCAGCTGCGCAAGGCGCAGGTCGCTCCACTACTGGGCGACCTGCTCGCTCTCGCGACCACCGACGACCGGCATCAGGAGCTGCTCGACCGACTCGTGGCGCTCGTCAGCCGCGTCGTGCACGACAACAAGGAGCTCATTCGCGTGCGGGTCGCCGAGGAGAGCCCGTGGTGGGTGCCCAACGTGGTGGACGACAAGCTCTATCAGAAAATCGTCAGCGGGATCGAGCGCACGCTCGACGACGTCGCGGCCAACGACGCACACCCGCTGCGCTCCCAGTTCGACCACGCCCTGCGCGACTTCACGGACAAGCTGCACAACTCGCCGGAGATGATCGCCCGCGCCGAGGGGATGAAGGAGCGGCTCCTCGAGCATCCGGCGGTCGCCGAGCTGTCGAGCGCGCTGCTCGGCGCGGCGCGGCAGTCGCTCACCAGGTATGCGGGACCCGACGCGCCCACCCCCGAGCCGCTCGAGCGCGCACTGGGTGGGATCGCCGAGCGGGCGCTGGGCAGCGAGCAGCTCCTCCAGGACATCGACGATGCGCTGGAACGGTTGGTCCTGGGAGTGGTAGATCAGTATCGTCCGGAAGTCGCCGAGCTCATCGCCCGTACGGTGGAGGGCTGGGACGCGACCGACGCCTCGCAGAAGATCGAGGTGCAGATCGGCCGCGACCTGCAGTTCATCCGCATCAACGGCACGCTCGTGGGCGGACTCGTTGGACTCGTGCTCTATCTCGTCACCGTGCTCATTGGTTGAGCGCCGTTCTTTCCGTCAGGAGGTTCCGTGATACGCCGTCTCGTCTCGTTCCTGCTCCTCATCCCCGTCGCGCTGGGCGCACAGACGCAGCAGGAGTTCACCGCACGCCGTGCCGCCGTCGTCGCGGACATGCCCGACGGCGTGCTCGTCGCGCTCGGTGCGCACGAGCCCTCGCAGGACTACATCACCTTCGTGCAGTCGCCGTCGTTCTACTATCTGACCGGCTTCAAGGAGCCGGACGCCGCGCTCATCGTCGTGAAGCAGGGCGGCCAGGTGGTGTCGTCCACGATGTTCGTGCAGCCACGGTTGCCGAGCCGCGAGGTGTGGACGGGCAGCCGGCTCGGGGTCGAGGGGATCGCCAAGCGATCGGGGACGAAGGGCCGTGATGTCGCCGACCTTCCGAAGGTGCTCGATTCCCTGGCGAAGGCGGGCCTGGCGTTCTCCGTCGTGGGTGAGTTCGCGGCTGCGGCCGGCGGCGCGGAGGGAAGCGGGACGCCCGCCGTGCGCAGCCCGGACGAGCAGCTGATCGATCGCCTGCGCGCGGCGTACACGGGCCTCAAGGTCACGCCGGTCAACCAGGTCGTCGAACGGGCGCGCGGCAAGAAGAGCGCAGCCGAGCAGCGCTACATCCGGCAGGCGGTGGACATCACGGTCCTCGCGCATCGCGAGGCGATGGCGGCGATCGAGCCAGGGATGAACGAGTTCGAGATCCAGGCGCTCATCGAGTACACCTTCCGTCGAAACGGCGCGGACCGTCCGTCGTTCTCGACGATCGTCGGCTCGGGCCCGAACTCGACCACGCTCCACTACAACGCGAACGACCGGTTCATCGAGGCGAACGACGTCGTGGTGATGGACATCGGCGCGTCGTACAAGGGCTACGCCGCGGACGTCACGCGCACGGTGCCGGCGAGCGGGAAGTTCTCGCCGCAGCAGCGCGCCGTGTACGAGATCGTCCGCGCCGCGCAGGCGGCCGCGGAGAAGCAGGCGAAGCTCGGCGCGAACGCGCGGCTGATGGACGACTCGTCGCGCGCGGTGATCGCCAATGGGCTGGCGCGGCTGGGCCTCATCGAGTCGCCGACGGCGACCTACGACTGCGCGGTGGGCGCCGAAGCGCGCCAGTGTCCGCAGTACCGGCTGTACTACATGCACGGTCTCGGTCACGGGATCGGCCTCGAGGTGCACGATCCCGAGCAGTACTACTTGACCAGCACCATCGCGCCCGGCAGCGCGTTCACGATCGAGCCGGGGATCTACGTGCGGGAGCACGTGCTGGAAGAGATGCCCGACTCACCGCGCAATCGCGAGGTGGCGGCGAAGCTCCGTGCGGCGGTGAACACCTACCGCAACATCGGCGTGCGCATCGAGGACGACTACATCGGGACGGAGACCGGCGTGGAGTGGATCTCGCGTGCGCCGCGCGAGATCGACGAGGTCGAGGCGGCGATGCGTGGCAGCTACGCTGGTCCGCCGAAGCGCGATCCGTCGCTCGTGGAGAAGTACCGCGGCGAGTAGCCTACCAAGGCTGCGCTAGGCAAGGAGATCGATGCGACGCGCGCGCTACCCCAGCCTGGCGGCTGATCGGAGCGCGCCGCTTCGTATCTGCTCGCGCGAGCGGGACTACCTCTCGCTGCCGTAGACCTCGAACACGCCGGCCGCGCCCATCCCGCCGCCGATACACATCGTGACGAGGCCATGACCCCCGCCACGCCGGCCAAGCTCGTGAATGAGCTGCGTCGTCAGCTTCGATCCGGTCGCACCGAGCGGGTGGCCGAGCGCGATCGCGCCGCCGTTCACGTTGACGCGATCCTCCGGCATGTCGAGCTCCCTGACCACGGCGAGCACCTGTGCAGCGAACGCTTCGTTGAACTCGATCAGGTCGATGTCTTTCATCTCGAGCCCTGCCTTTGCCAGCGCCTTCGGCACCGCCTTGATCGGCCCTACGCCCATCACGTCCGGATCCACGCCGGCGACGGCGAAGCTCACGAACCGAGCGAGCGGCTTGAGCCCGAGCTCCTCTGCCTTCGAGCGACGCATGAGCAGCACCGCGGCCGCTCCGTCCGAGTAGGGGCTCGCGTTGCCGGCGGTGACGGTGCCGTTCGTCTTGAACGCGGGCTTGAGCTTGGCGAGCGCGTCGGGGTTCGTCGCGCGTGGGAGCTCGTCGCGCGCGAACGTCGCCGTCTCGACCTTCTTCTCCGTCCCCTCCCAGCTCACGCGCTCGACCGGGACCGGCACGATCTCGTCATCGAACACGCCACCGGCGACGGCGGCCGCCGCCTTCTGCTGGCTGCCCAACGCCCACGCGTCCTGGTCGGCACGGCTGATGTTCCAGCGTTCGGCCACCCGCTCGGCCGTGAACCCCATGCCGATGTAGGACTCCGTGATCTCGGGATCCAGGCGCGTGTGGTAGCCCGACATCGGCACTTGGCTCATCATCTCGACGCCGCCGGCCATCACGACTTCGGCCATGCCGGCCATGATCTGCTGCGCCCCCAGCGCGATGGTCTGCAGACCGGACGAGCAGAACCGATTCACCGTCGCCGAGGGCACCTCGACGGGAATGCCGGCGCGCAGCGACGCGAGTCGCGCGACGTTCAGGCCCTGGGATGCTTCCGGCATCGCACAACCCCAGTAGATGTCGTCGATCATCGCAGCGTCGACGCCCGCTTCAGCGATCGCGGCCTTCATCACCTGCGCCGAGAGCTCCACCGGATGC
>DATFOL010000032.1:0-8098 GCA_035265545.1 Gemmatimonadaceae bacterium
GTTCGGACCTAGGGTCGCCTTCGGCCACCGCTGCATGCGAGCCATCATGAAGCTCACCGGAGGGCTGCCGACATGACGCCGATGCTCGTCCTCGGCGCGGCGCGCGACGCCATGCTCGCACCGCGGGAGATCGAAGCGACGGCGTGCGCCTACCACAGCGCTTGCGAGATCATCCCCGACATGGCGCACGACAGCATGCTCGAGCTGCATTGGCCGGACGTCGCCGAGCGGATTCTGTCATGGCTGGACGGACGAGCGGCGTAGCGAAGGACCTTCACGCTGAAGGAGGCTCGCATGAGGCTCACGATTCCCAGGACCGCACTCGCGGCGATCATTCTCGCCCTCGTCCACGCCACCGCGTCGGCACAGGACACGCGGCCGAAGCTCCACGTCAACCCACGATGGAAGGAGTGCTCCTTTCAGCTCGATCCTTCGCTCACGCAGTCGGCGTGGCACCAGTTCACCGAGGAAGCCGGAGTGGTCGTGTACTTTCGGCCACTCGCCGACGCGCGTCCGATACGCAGACGAAACTTCGAGCTCTCCGTGTTACAGTGGGAGACCGGGATCGACGATGCGGACGCCGCCTGGAACGACACCTTTGTCCACCCCGACTCCACCCACTGGCTGTTCGAGGGAAGCCGGTTGAAGTTCCCCGGCCTCCTGCTCAGGGCTGGAGTCAGCGACCGGACCGACGTCAGCGTGTACGTGGCCAAGAACTTCAACGCGAACTACGGCTTCTTCGGCGCGCAACTGCAGCGCAATCTCGTCGACACCGGACGCTGGGCGGCTGCGGCGCGCGCGAGCTTCGTCTCGATGTTCGGTCCCGAGGACCTTGACTTCATCGTCTACGGTGTCGATCTGGTCGCGAGCCGGAGGACGATGCTCTCGCACCGGATCGCCCTGTCGCCGTACGTCGGCGTCTCGACCTTTCTCGCGAGCTCGCACGAGAAGACGGCCGCGGTCACGCTCTCCGACGAGCGCGTGCTCGGCGCGCACGGGTTCGCGGGCGCGGCCCTCGAGCTGTCGAAGGCGCGGCTCTCCGTGGAGTACGGACTCGCCGAGGTGCGGTCGCTCTCGTTCAAGGTGGGGGTCGGTCGATAGCGCGACGCGATGCGCGCCCGGTCAGCCTCCCGCGCTCTCCGCCCAGCTCCGTGCCGGCGGCCTGCAGGCCGCCGGCACGCCACGTGCCCCCGCCGTCGCACCCGCCGTCGCACCCGCCGTCGCACTGGCTGATGACGCGCGCGGGATGCGCTCGGGATCCTCCGACGCCTGATACGCCAGCATCGCGATCAGCATCGCGTTGTGCGTCAGATCGCCGAAGATCAGCTTGTCGAACGTGTCGCGGTTGGTGTGCCAGGTGTACGTCACATAGTTCGCATCGCGCGAGACCAGGTTGAACGCCGGTGCGCCGCGGCAGGTGAACGAGACGTGGTCCGTCCCCTGGCCCGGCGTGCCGGGGTCGATGAGCTGGACGTCGCGCGCGACCTCGTCCGGCATCCGCGATAGCCAACGGCGGAAGAACGCGCCGGCGCCGGTGAACCCCTCCATCGAGATGCGCATGATGCGCCCGGTGCCGTTGTCCTGATTGAACAGCGCCTGCATCCCGCTGATCACCCGCGGATGGTCGGCGGCGAACGACCCCGAGCCGTTGAAGCCCTGCTCCTCGCCGTTCCAGTGCCCGACCATGATCGTGCGCTTGGGATTCGGATACACGGCCCTGAGGATGCGCATCGCTTCCATCATCACGACGGTGCCGGTGCCGTTGTCGGTCGCGCCGGACGCGGGGTCCCACGAGTCGAGATGCGCCGAGAGTACGACGTATTCGCCGGGCTTCTCCCTGCCGCGCAGCTCGGCGATCACGTTGGCCGCGGGCACCTCGCCTCGGAGCGACGACTGGGCGTCGACCCGGAGCACCGGACTCTGGTTGCGCTCGGCGAGACGGGAGACGAGCCCGTAGTCCTCGCATCCGAGCCCGATCTCGGGGATCGTCTCGGAGACGGTCGTGCTGATCTTGCTCACCCCCCAGCCCTGGGGAAGTCCCGGCGGCACGAGCGACGTCACGACGCCGAGCGCGCCCGCCTCTCCGAGTCGCCGGACGAGCGCCGTGCCGCGCAGGCCGGATCGGCGCCGGCCGGCGTACCACGCATCGAACGCCGCGGCGCGCTCCGCCTGCATCCGCGCGAACGTCTCCGGCGTCGTGGACTCCTTCAGGTCGGACTCCGGGCGGCAGCTCGGCCAGGCAAAGTCGAGAAGCACGAGCTTTCCGCGCGCTCGCGGCAGCCACGCCTCGAACTCCGCCGCGCTCTGCACATCGGGCTGCACGACCGCACCGGCTTCGATCGTCCCTCTCGTCCCCGGGCTCCACGTCGAGAGCACGCCTTCGAGCGGGCGCTTCCTCGGCGCGATCAGATCGATGTGCGCGATCTCACGGCGCCACTCGTTCCACGTTCCGTATCGATGCTCCCGTACCGGGATCCCCCATCGGCGATAGATGCTCACGAGCCACTCGTTCGCGCGCCGTTGCTCGACTGAGCCCATGAGGCGCGGGCCGATCGAGTCCATGAGTGTTTGCGCAAGCGGGTAGAGCTGGGAGCGCTGCTGAGCTTCGCCACGGATCTTCTCGATCACCGAGTCGAGGGCGACCGGCGTCTGAGGCCGAGCGGTGGTCGCGATGGTGAGCAGCGCCGCGCTGAACGCGAGCGCGGCAGATGTGCGTTGCATGGTGATCCTCGCGGCGCGGACGTCCTGGCGTGTGAACCCGACCCTGCTTCCGACTCATCGGATTCTACCTCGGACACCGAGAACCGCGCATTGTCTGGCCATGCGGGGGCGCCCTCGACTTTGACGTCCACGCCCGAGCTAGCGGAACAGGTCCTCTCCATTCGTCGCCGCGAACGCCGGGATGAACGCGACCTTGCCATTCCACACACGCCCCTGCGCCGGCAGCATTCGCTGCAACACCTCGGGCGTGAATTGCGTGCGATGGCAGGTCATCCCCCGCTGCGCGGCATCCAGGTCCGCCGGGGTGAACGCCACACGGACCGTGAAGTATTTCGTCTGTGGGAGCAGCAGCGGCGGCTCGCCTCGCTGTGGATTGAGCAGGCGAAACGCCTCGACCGGGAGATACATGTGGAACAGGCGCTCCGGCATGCCGGGCGCGCCGGCACGCTGCAGCTGCGTGGCGATGTTCCCGATCAGTCGATGGTCGGGGTGCCCCGTCCCGCCATCGGGACCCCAGGTGATGACGACGTCCGGTCGCAACCGCTCGATCTCCTTCGCGACGCGCTCCGTGAGCCGATACATCAGGCTGCGATCACCGGTGTAGTCGCCGAGCTTGCCGTCGGGGAAGCCGAGCAGGATCGGCTCCTGGGCACCGATCGCCGCAGCCGCGCACCGTGCCTCCTCGGCGCGCACTCTGGTGAGCGCGCCGCCCTCGGGACCCGAGTCGGCGCGCACGAGATAGCCTCCTTTGGAGCCAGTGCCGGCCGACCCGTCGCTCGCGACGATCAGGTAGACCTCCACTCCCTCCCGCGCGTAGCGTGCGAGCACCGGCGCGGCCGCCCCTTCGTCGTCGGCGTGGGCGAGCAGTGCGACGAGGGTGCGCGGTCGGTCCTGGGCCGCAACTGGCGACAAGGGCGAGATCGTGGACAGAATCGCCGATGCCGCGAGGGCTGAAAGCGTGTGGGATCGCATGGGTGCGAACGTACACGGCACCCGGACCACGACGCATTGATCTAGATCAAGCCGGATCTCCCGGCGCGCGGCGCTTCCGGCGAACTCGGCTGAGCGTCTCCGGTGTCATGCCCAGGTACGACGCGAGCATGCGCTGCGGGATGCGCTCAGCCATCGATGGATAGCGGTCGACGAATGCGGCATAGCGCTGCTCGGCCGTCGCATGGAGCGACAGCGCGATGCGCCGCTCTCGAGCCGCGCTCGCGCGCTCGAGCCCGAGTTGGTAGCCACGCGCGATGTCGGGGAAGCGAGCGAGCAGACGATCGAAGTCCGGCAGGGCGATCATCAGCAGGTCGGCAGGTTCGATCGCGTCCACGTAATAGCTCGTCGGAAGGCGCGTACGCGCGCTGCGGACATCGCCCACCCAGCTCCGCTCGGCCGAGAAGTAGATGATGCTCTCTACTCCGTCGCTGTCGACC
The DNA here is from genome assembly GCA_035265545.1 of Gemmatimonadaceae bacterium. Classification (GTDB taxonomy): domain Bacteria; phylum Gemmatimonadota; class Gemmatimonadetes; order Gemmatimonadales; family Gemmatimonadaceae; genus AG11. The sequence continues at coordinate 4,152 of DATFOL010000032.1, forward strand.
GAGTAAGTGCGCAGACAGCCGCGCACGACGAACCCGCCATGCGTGGTGATCTCACCGGCACGCTGGTAGAAGTCACCTTTCGCGAGTCGACGTGACCTGAATAGCGACCGAATGAACGAACTGTCGTCCGACGCCGGATCGACCGTCGGGGCGATCGTGGCGAACAGCGACGCGAACTCGTCACGGGCGCCGGTCATGTCGGTAGTCTAGCACGGCGGCGCGTGCCGCGGCGCGCCGGTCGCGCGTGCCCTGACAGAAGACTGCGTGTTCCGTCGGGTCGAACCCACCTCGCTATCGTCCGGCGAGCAGCTCCGCGAACAGCGCGATCGCGCGCGGATCGCCCGACTGACCCAGGTGCCAGAGCGCGTCCTTCCGAATGCTCCGGCTCTTCGACTGCCGCACGATCCGAATGAGCGACTCGATCCCGGCGCCATCCCTGCGCTGCGCCAGATGGAACAGCGCGTCCCTCCGCACGCTCAGGCTGGTCGCGTCGTCCTCCGCTATTGCGCCGAGCCCAGCCACCGCGGCTGCAGCCGCCTCGTGACTCAACCAGAACAACGAGGTCTTGCGCGACGACTCGGACGCCGTGCCGTCGCGCGCGATCTCGAGCAACCGAGGCCACACCCGCGGCACGTCGGCGACCGACGCGCCGGTGATGGCCTCGTCCGCCGAGCGCCCGGTGAGCTGCGGCGCGACGGCGAGCAGGAATCGCGCGGCTTCCTCGGCGGGCACCCGGCCGATATTCCCATCGAGGCGGGGTGCCGAGCCGCCGACACTGATCCGGATCGACGTGACTCGCTTTCCCTCGTGCCCGACGACGGCGCGCGCCGGTGCGATCTCGCACGGCCCGTCGTCGTTGCCACCGCGGCCGAGATGCATTCCTGACCGGTGCGGGCGCAGATTCCATCCCACCGGCGTGCTGTCGGCGATGAAGATGCCATCGCCGTCGCCACATACGTTGTCGCGCGTCGTGAACTCGAAGGCGGCCGGACCGGATGCCGCGGCGATGCGATCCTCCAGACTCTGGGCCCGGCCGGCGCGCGGCGCAATCACCGCGAGAGCGAGCACGAGGACTACGTGACGGTGCATGCTCATGGGGCGACGATCTCCTCGAGCGCCTTGACCGCCCGCACGTCCTTGGACTGTCCGAGATGGAACAACGCGTCCTTGCGGAGCGCGACGTTCGGCCCGCGCTTCGCGATGGCGATCAGTGCGTCGAGCGCCGCGTCATCCTTGTGCTGGGCGAGGTGGAAGATGGCATTCTTGCGGTTTTCCATCGCCTCCCGCTCGTCCGTCACCACGCCGAGCAGCCACCGGCTCGTCTCCGGCGACGGCTTGCTCGCGATGTGGAACAGCACGTCGGCGCGCAGCTTGACGTCGTCCACACGCCCGTAGGCCTGACGCAGCCATGCCAGGTCCTCGTCGGTGGCGTTCTGGGCGAGATGGAAGAACGCATCGCGGCGCAGGTTGGGCGGCGCGGTCGCCGACAGGGCGAAGTCTCGCACGGACTTCGTCGCGCGATCGGTGTGCATCTGCGCGAGCGAGAAGAGCGCATCGGATCGCACGGCCGGATCCGAGCCGCGCAGCAGCTGCTCGAGCGCGTCCACGGCGAGGTCGCTGCGTGCCGACGAGAGATGGAAGACGGCATCCTTGCGCACCGCCGTGCTCGGATCGTTCCTGGCGACGTCGAGCAGGATCCGCTCCCGATCGGTACCGGCGTGCTGCGCGATGATGAACACCGCGTTCTTGCGCAGCGGGATGGAACAGTCGTCACGCCGCGCCACGACGCGGCGGAGCAGGGGAAGGGCGCGCTCGGCGTCCATCTGCTGCACCGCGTCCAGCGCGGCGGCCTGCAGCTCCATGTCCTGGCATCCTCGGCCCGAGGACGCTGCCGCCCGGTCGACGTCGCGCCGCGCCTCGCTGCTGCCGCGCTGCGCGAGCTGCGCCTTCACCAGGATGAGCAGGGCGGCGGCATCCGAGCGGGTGGCGGCGCGTGGGTAGCGCGACTCCTGCGCCTCGAGCGCGCCCTGCGCGCCGTCGAGATCTCCGGCGCGATTCAAGGCGAACCCCTTCCAGTAGAGCGCGTCCGGCGCGTACGACGAGCGCGGATACCGTGTCACGATCGCGTCGAAGGTTCGCGCGGCGGTCGAGTACTCCTTGTCGCTCAGCGCGCGCCGCGCCACGCGGTACAGCGAGTCGGCGGGATCGCCCTGGGCATGTGCCGACGCCGGCGCGCCCGTGAGGGCGACGATCGCGGCCACCAGCAGAACGAGTCTCATGTTGTCTCCGGTCAGGTGCCGACACCACGCACCGGCACCGTCGTCCGGATGCGCGGGATGATGTCGTTGCGGGTGAGCGACTCCTCGAGCAGAGCGGCGTCGGTGGGCCGCGACCGCCGGCCCGTATCGGGCAGCGTCGCGATCTCGGCGAGCAGAAGCTCGATGTCCTCGAGCAGGCGCGTGACAGACGGAGGCTGCTGCTCGCGGCTCTGGAGCAACAGCCGCGTACGCGCGAGGAGCTCCCGGCTGCGCGCGTCGCGATCCGTGTCGTTCCGGCCGGCGCGCAGATCGGCCCGTACCTCGGTGAGGAATAGCTCCGTCTCGTCGAGGTGGTCGTAGGCGGTGGCACGCAGATGGGTGAGCCGACGCAGCGAATCGCCCGGCGTCGCGGCCACGCGTTCGACACGCGCGTTGGCCGGAGCTCGGGTCCCGGTCCAACGCCCGATGCCGACCCCGAGGATCAGCGCGGCGGCCAGGCCGGCTGCGGCGGCGAGCCAGACGCGTCGGCGCGGGTCGGATCGCCGCGACGTGGAGACCGCGTCGGCGACGTCGCGCTCGATGCGCCCCCAGATCTGCTCTGCCGGAGCCGGCACATCGGCGCGGTAGTCCGCGGCGTGGTGCCGGATGAGCTCATTGAACTTCTCGTCGTCAGGCACTTGCTCCCCTCCATTCACCTTCAAAGGCCTGCAGTGCCGAGCGCAGCTTGGCGCGCGCCCCGTTCAACCGCGCCTTGGACGTGCCGGCGGGAATGCGCAGCAGTGCACCGATCTCCTCGTGCGTGTGGCCCTCGATCTCGTGCAGCACGAAGACGGCACGGTAGATCTCCGGCAGCGCGTCGATCGCGGCGTACAGCCGATCGCGCAGGTCCGGCTCCGACTGTGGCGCGCCATGGACGTCGTCGCGCCGATCCGCCTCTTCGATGTCGGTGAAGTGGATGTGCCATCGTTTCCTGCTGCGCAGTGAGTTGAGGATCGCCGAGATGGCGATGTGGTGGATCCATGTCCTGAGCGACGCGTCGCGCCGGAACCCCTCGAGACCACGAAAGACCCTGATGAACGCGTCCTGGGTCGCCTCGTGCGCGAGCGGCTCGTCCGCGGTCATCCGAAGCGCAAGCCGAAAGACCGCTCCGACGTGCGCGTCGTAGAGCTCCCGTGCGGCCATCATGTCGTTCGCCAGTACGCGATCGATCAGCTCGTCGTCCTGCACGCGGGAGCGCTGCTCCGGTGGGTTCGAGGAGATAGACCCCGTGTGGGGGCCAAAGGTTGGGTGCCGGGCGACGACCGGCGGGCTCGATGCGGCTGGTCGAGGCGGGAGGCGGCCGTGACGATCCGTGCGTGGCGGAACTCCGTGCCGGGACTCGGCTTCCGCGTGCGGTGCGAGTACATTCTGCCCCCGGGAATGGGACATCCGGCGATGGACGGCATGATCACCTACGTCGCGCGCGTGCTCGGGGAGATCCACTACCGGCCGGGCGCGTGGGATGGCGTGCGCGTCGGCGTGTTCCGCCGCGAGGGTGAATCGGAGACGCAGATCGGCGAGTACGAGCGGAACTATCCGTCGCTCTTCGATACCTTTCATCCATTCCGGGCCGACGGCCGCGGGCTCGCACTCTACTCGCCGCACTATACCGGCACGCGTCTGCTCGAGCTGCCCTCGTGCCGCGACATC
>DATFOL010000033.1:0-2905 GCA_035265545.1 Gemmatimonadaceae bacterium
CCGACGCCCGCGTTGCGCTGACGCTCCGCCTGCTCGGCGGACTCACGACGGCGGAGATCGCCCGCGCGTTCCTCGTCTCCGAGCCGACGATCGCGCAGCGGATCGTGCGCGCGAAGCGGACGCTCGCCGAGCGCGGCGTTCCTTTCGAGGTACCGAGAGGGGAGGACTTCACGGAGCGGCTCGGCTCGGTGCTCCAGGTGATCTACCTCGTGTTCAACGAGGGCTACTCGGCAACGGCGGGCGATGAGTGGCTGCGACCGGCGCTGTGCGAGGACGCACTGCGCCTCGGCCGCATCCTCGCGGAGCTCGTTCCGAGCGAGCCGGAGGTGCACGGGCTCGTCGCGCTGATGGAGATCCAGGCGTCGCGCTCGGCGGCACGTGTCGCGCCGGATGGAGAGCCGGTGCTGCTGCTGGAGCAGGACCGCGCGCGCTGGGACCAGCTCCTCGTCCATCGCGGGCTCGCCGCGCTGGAGCGCGCACAAGCACTCGGCGATTCGCGCGGCTCGTACACCCTCCAGGCGGCGATCGCTGCCTGCCATGCCCGCGCGCGTACGGCCGAGGAGACGGACTGGCACCGCATCGCCGAGCTGTACGCCGAGCTGGCGGAGCTCACGCGGTCGCCGATCGTCGAGCTCAATCGCGCTGTCGCGGTCTCGATGGCGTTCGGGCCCGCACTCGGGCTCGACCTGGTGGATGCCCTGCGCGACGAGCCCTCGCTGGCGGGATACCATCTGCTTCCCGCGGTGCGCGCCGATCTACTGACGAAGCTGGGTCGACCGAAGGAGGCGCGATCGGAACTCGAGCGCGCCGCGTCGCTCACGAGGAACGAGCGGGAGCGGACGATGCTGCTCGAGCGGGCGGCGCGGTTGTCGGAGCTGATCTAGCTCGCGCGTGGGCTAGTTCAGGTCATCGGATCCGAGCGACGGGTTCGGGGGGCGTCACAACGGCGGGAACGCGGATTCCGGCGGATTAAACGGTGGTTTCAACCGGTGAATGCAACATGTTGCATTCACCGGTTGAAACCACCATTCGATCGCCATTCAGATCCGCGTTCCCGCCGTTCCGCGCGCCGCGAGATACGTCCCTTCCCGCGTCCGTTGAAGATCTCAGCGTCCGATCCGATCGAACGGCACGTTGGTGATCGCGTATGACCGCCAGGTCGAGTGATCGAAGTGCCACCACTCGTGGACGTTGACGCGGAAGCCTTCCGCTTCCATCGCGCGGCGCAGGAGCGCACGGTGCCAGCGCTGTCGAGTGGTACCGCCCGGATAGTCGGCGTAAGCGCGGTCGGTGCTCTCGTCGTAGGTGCTCGGCATCTCGACCGGCTGGCCAGTGGCGAGCGCGAAGAGCGTGAGGTCGACGGCCGCGCCGCGGTTGTGTCGCGAGCCCTGCGCCGGATCGGCGACGAGCCAGCGCGTATCGAGAGGCACCGCATCCCAGAACATCTTCGTCACGTACCACGGGCGGTACGCATCGTGGACGAGGATTCCGTAGCCGAACGGGCGCAGGGCACGGTGTGCCCGCACCACTGCCTCGGCGGCGGGTCGTTGAAGGAACGCGCGCGGCTGATCGTAGAATCGCGTGCCGAGGAAGTTGTTCGTCGTCGCGTAGCGGATCTCGAGCTTGATGCCCGGCTCGAGCGTCACGAGCTCCACGAGATCGTTCGCGCTGAACGGACCTGGCTCGGCGGGGGGCGACGCAGCGAGCGCCTCGGCCCGCAGCGAATCCACCGATCGCACCGGAGTGACCCGAAGCTGATTGCTTCCCGCGCGAGGCTCGATGTCGTTCCTCGCGAGCGTCGTCGCGCCGACCTGCATCTCCGTCGCTCGTCCGGTGGCATCGCGCCGAAAGCGCACTCGTTCGCCGCCCGAGTCCGTGACGAACTCCGAGTCGGCGCGCTCGGCTAGTCGAGTGACGTGTAGCGCCGTATCGACGAGGCGGAGCTTTCCGTCGTGCTCGGCGACGATGCGCCACATTTCGCCCTCCCCATACTCACCGAGGAGCCCGATCCAGCGCGTCGGCGGCGCGTCGGGCGCCGACCCGACCGCGAGGGGCGCCGTGCCGCTGGTCGCCGGAGCAGACGTCTTCGATATCGGCGGTGCCGACATTGCCGCTCGCGCACATCCCGCGGCCCCGAGCAGCGCGAGCACGCCGACCCACCTGCGCACGGTCGCGGGCGCTCCGCTGCATGCCGGGGCACGGCCTCTGCACCCCAGGGTCTCAGACTCTCCAAGAGCGCGATCGTGCCAGTTCAATTCAGGACGTCGGGTTGTGTGTTCAGCATCGTCGCATCGATCGTGTTGACGATCGTGCTCAATCTGCTGCTGCGCGCGTGCGCGTGACGACGTAGCGCGGTCGCGAGCCGGGCCTCGCTCACACCGCGAGCGCCAGCTCCGCCGCGGACACCACCACCGTCAGCGCGCGCGCCACGCCGAGCGTGCCGTCGGTATTGTCGTACCACTCGTTGGCGGTGTGCACACCGCCGCCTCGTCCGCCGGCGCCGATGGCGATCGCGGGCACACCGAGACTGATCGGCACATTCGCGTCGGTGGACGCCGTCGCGAGCTCGGGTGAGCGTCCGATGGCGCGCGTGGCGTCGGCCGCGGCGGCGACGAGCGGATGGTCCGACGGCAGCTCGCCGCATGGACGGTCCCCGATGGTCGAGATCGCGTAGGCGAGCGGCGGAGCGCCCGAGGAGCGACGCGCGTTCTCCTCACGCACGGCGGCGCGCACCGCGAGCTCCACCTCGGACCCACATCGGGTGAGCACGTCGGCCGACGAGCAGCGGATGTCGATCTCCAGCCACGCTTCGGTGGGGATCGCATTGACGCTGATGCCGCCACCGATGCGGCAGACGGAGAGCGTCGTGCGAGTCAGATGCGGGAGCGGGACGGCGGCGAGCTTC
>DATFOL010000034.1:0-3739 GCA_035265545.1 Gemmatimonadaceae bacterium
TGCAGGATGTCGCCGACCATCGTGCGCATGAAGATCGCGTCGTCGCAGATGAGAACCGTATGACTCACTCGATTGCCCCCTTAGAGCAGGACCTGCGTGACCAACGTGTGAATGTCGACGAGAACGACGACGTCGCTCTCCAGATGCCCGAGACCACGGATCAGCGCATCCCGTGCGCCTCCGTGGGACTCCACGTGCTCCTCCGAGATGCCCTGCACGTCCATCACCTCGTCCACCGCGACGCCCACGACGTGCGTGCCGTGGGTGGCCAGGATGATCGACCCCTCCCGCATGGGAGGACGCGCCGGATCGAGGCGCGTTCCAAGATCCAGCACCGTCACGATCGTGCCGCGAAGGTTGATCAGACCCTGGACGAACGACGGCGCGCCCGGCAATCGCGTGGCACGCCGATAAGGGACGATCTCCCGCACCGCATCGATGTCGCAGCCGTACACTTTCCCCGCCACCCGGAACAGCAGAGTGCGCGTGGCGGCTCGCGGGTCAGGAAGCGTCTCGGAAGAAGCCAAAGTGCTCCAGCGGATCGGTATCGGCGAACGTGATGTCGGCGCCCGCCGCGGCGGTGAGCGCGTGTACCAGGTCGTGCGGCAACGGCGATCGCAGCTCCACCGGCTCCCCCGTTGCGGGATGCCGGAAGCGGAGCCACGCCGCATGCAGGAAATGTCGCTTCGACGGCAGCGGAACCAGCCGGCGACCGCCCCCTCCGCCGTAGGTGTCGTCTCCCACCACCGGATGCCCGAGTGACGAGAGATGAACCCGGATCTGATGCGTGCGCCCGGTGTGCAGGTGCGCGCGCAGAAGGTCCACGGCATCGAAGCGGGCGAGCCGCACGAAGTCGGTTCGTGCCGCCCGTCCCGTACTGACGATCGCCATGCGCTTTCGGTCTCGCGGATCTCGCGCGATCGGCTTGTCCACGGTGACCGTGTCGCCGTCGAGGTGCCCCCAGCACAGTGCGGCATACCGCCGGACGATCTCGCGCCGGCTCATCGCCGCGCCGAGCACGCGGTGCGCCCGGTCCGTCTTGGCGACGAGCAGCAGCCCGGACGTCTCCTTGTCCAGCCGGTGCACGATCCCCTCGCGCTCCTCTCCGCCGAGCTCCGACAGCGGTCCGCCCCGCCCTTTGAGCGCGTTCACGAGGGTGCCGCTCCAGTTGCCCGGCGCCGGATGCACCACCATGCCAGCGGGCTTGTCCACCACCAGCACGTCGTCGTCCTCATAGGCGACGACGAGTGGGATCTCCTCCGCCGTCACCTCTCGGCCCGGCGGCGGCGGGATCTCCACCACGATCCGCTCTCCTGAGGTCGGACGGTAGCTGGCGCGCTCGGCCCGTCCTTCGACGCGGACGTTGCCGTTGGCGATGAGCGTCGCGGCCTGGGTGCGGGACAGGTCGAGCGCCGCGGCGAGATGGAGGTCGAGCCGCGGCGCATTCGCCGGCGCCACCAGCTCATGTCGAGCGACGGTCCGGCCGGCGCCGGCGTCGCTCACGCCTCCGGCCCCGGCGCTCCCCGGGTCGCGTCTCGCTCGGCCGCCACCGGCGGCGCGTGTGCCGCGGCCTCACGTGCGTGCCGCTCCTCGCGCTCCTCCCGCGAGAGTGACCACGCGAGCACGACGGCGCCCACCGTGACCGCTGAATCCGCGACGTTGAACGTCCAGAAGCGCCAGGAGCTCACGCCGATGTCGATGAAGTCGACGACGCCGAGCGGCGACCGGATGCGGTCGATCAGGTTGCCTGCGGCACCACCCCACGCCAGACCGAGCGCGATGATGCGCACGCGGTCGCCGGCTCGCTGCGCCGGTCCGGACAGGCGGTACAACCGCCAGAGGACCACCAGTGCGATGACGGCGAACCCGCCGAAGATGTAGCGCGAGTAAGGACCGAGCGACATGCTGAACGCCGCGCCCGGATTGTACGCGAGGGTGAAGCGGACGAAGTCGCCGATGATTTGGTGCGGCACGTAGCGCGGCGCCAGATAGCGCTCGGCGAGCAGCTTGGTGATCAGATCGATGGCGATCACCGTCGCCGCCGTGCCCCAGAACAGACGCGCGCTGCCGCGCTCCGGCGGCGGGGGGGCCGTCAGACGAGGTCGCCCGGCTCGCCGCCGGACGCCGTCACCGGAACCGCGACCGTACCCACGGCGGGGGCCACGGTCTGCTGCTCCTGATCTTCCTGCCACAGCACCCACGCCAGCACCGCCGCGCCGACGCTCACGGCCATGTCGGCCACGTTGAACGTCGGCCAGCGCGAGTCACCGATCCCGACGTCGATGAAGTCGACGACGCCGAAGAACGAGCGCAGTCGGTCGATGAGGTTGCCCACCGCGCCGGCGCACACGAGGGCGAGCGCCATCGCTCGCGGTCGATTTCCCGCCGGTGTCGACTGATACAGTCTCCCGAGGATGACCAGCGCGACGATCGTCAGCACGGTGAAGATCCAGCGCGACTGCGGACCGAGGTGCAGCCCGAACGCGGCGCCGGGGTTGTACACGAGCGTGAATCGCAGCGCGTTCCCCAGCACCTCGTGCGGGATGCCTCGCGGCAGCAGCATGCGCTCGGCCATCGCCTTCGTGATCACGTCGGCGACGAGAATCACGAGAAGGATCGGCCAGAACAGCGCGGCGTTACTTCCCTTTCGCATCTTCCTCGCGCTGCTTGCACTGGATGCAGTAGCGCGCGTGCGGGAGCGCGTCCAGCCGCTCGAACGCGATGTCGTTGCCGCAGTTGTGGCACTTGCCGAAGGTCTCCGGCGAGCGATACAGCCGCCGGAGCGCCTCGTCGATGTGCCACAGGAAGCGGCCCTCCTGGCTCGCGAACAGGAACGCCTTCTCGCGCTCCATCGCGTCCGTTCCCTGGTCGGCCATGTGGAACGAATAGCTGCTCAGATCGCCGTCGGACTCCTGCGACGTCGCGCCGAACGCTTCACCATAGTTCCCGAGCTCCTTCACCGCGCGGCGGCGCTCTTCCATCAGCCGCTTCTCGAAGTGCTGCAGCGACTTCTTGGGCATCGGCTTCGACTTCTTCGCCGCGTTGTCTGACGTGGGCATCGCTACTCGTCCTTGGTTAGGGCAAGGTCCACGCGGATCCCGTCGAGATCCACGCGCTGCCTTGCCAGCATGTTGCCTTCCCCTTCCTGTGCGCCGAGCACGACGTCCGTCGCGAGCACCTCGCTCGCGATCCATGCCCGGTGCGTCTCCGCCGCTTCGACGGCCGCGGCATCGCCGCCGATCGCGAGACGGATGCGGTCGCTGACGGCCAGGCCGGCGTCCCTGCGCATACGCTGTACCCGACTGATGAGCTCACGTGCCAATCCCTCCTGCCTGAGCTCGGGACTCACCGCCGGGTCGATCGCGGCGAAGTACCCACGCTCCTCCTGCACCACCAGCTCACCCGACGCGCGCCGGACGATCGTGAGGTCGTCGGGCGTGATGATGTGGGTGTCGCCGTCCACCGTCACGCTCAGCTCCTCGCCGTGCTCGAACCGGCGAAGGTGCTCGCTCGTGAATCGAGATACCGCCTCGGCGGCCAGTGGCGTCTGCTTTCCGAACTTCTTCCCCAGGGCGCGAAAGTTCGGCTTGGCCTCGAGCGTCACCAGCGCGTCGGCGCTCGTCGCGACTTCGACTCGCTTGACGTTCAGCTCCGACGCGAGGATGGGGAGGAGCGGCGCGAGCGACGCCTCGCTCATCTTCGGCGCGACGCACACGAGTCGCGAGAGTGGCTGCCGAAC
>DATFOL010000035.1:0-4518 GCA_035265545.1 Gemmatimonadaceae bacterium
GAGAGCGTGAAGACGCGCGCCCTCATGCAGCAGGTCGAGGCGCTGGACACCATCGTCGTGCCCAGCGAGGCGCACGCGCTGATCCTCGAAGCCAACCTGATCAAGGAGTACAAGCCGCGCTTCAACATCGCGCTGCGCGACGACAAGTCGTACCCGTACATCAAGGTCACCGTTCAGGAGCCGTTCCCGCGGGTGTGGGTGACGCGCCGCCTGCAGAACGACGGCGCCCGGTACTTCGGACCGTACACCGACGTCGGCGCGATGCGCCGCTCGCTGGACGTCGTCAAGCGGCTGTTCACCGTTCGGTCGTGCAACTTCGACATGCCGAAGCAGATGCCCGACCGTCCCTGTCTCGACTACCACATCGGGCGGTGCAAAGCGCCGTGCATCCTCGCGCAGACCCAGGGCGAGTACGCGGCGATGATCGACGAGGTCCTCGACTTCCTCGAAGGCAAGCCTGAAGAAGTCGAGCGCAAGATGCGCGAGCGGATGGCGCTCGCCGCCGAGTCGCTCGACTTCGAGCGTGCGGCGCAGCTGCGTGACGTGCTTACCCATCTCGAGAAGATGGAGGAGCCCACGGTCGTCATGGAGGTCGAGGGCGGCGACCGCGACGTGATCGGCTACGCACGCGATGGCGACGACGCCGTGGTGGCGCTCCTCCGGATCCGCTCGGGTAAGCTTCTCGCGCGCGATCACCAGTTCGTCGAGAACATCGACGGTGAGCAGGATGCAGACGTTCTTCAGACGTATCTGGCCGGCCCGTACCGGCTGCTCGACGAGCGCGCGCACGAGCTCATGCTGCCGTTCGAGCTCGAGGACCGCGCTGTCGTCGAGGAGTCGCTCGAGCGCACCAGAATCCACGTGCCCCAGCGCGGCCCGCGGCGCGAGCTGATCGAGCTCGCGCAGCAGAACGCGCGGCATCTCCTGGAGGAGGCCCGCCTCACGGGCGAAGCGACCGAGGAGCGCGCCGGCGATCCGGTCTACGAGCTTCAGCGGCAGCTCGGCCTGCAGAAGGTGCCGCGTTCGTTCGTGTGCTTCGACATCTCGCACGCCCAGGGGACGGACACCGTCGCGTCGTGCGTCTGGTTCCAGAACGGACGACCGCATCGCGCCGAGTATCGCAAGTTCAAGGTGAAGACCGTGGAAGGGATCGACGACTTCGCGTCCATGCGCGAGGTGGTGGGTCGCTACTTCCAACGGCGTGTCGAGGAAGAGCGTCCGCTTCCCGACCTCGTGCTGATCGACGGTGGCAAGGGGCAGCTCAACGCCGCGGCCGAAGCGCTTCACGGCCTCGGGCTGGCTTCTCTTCCCATAGCAAGTCTGGCCAAGCGCGAGGAGGAAGTGTTTCTCCTCGGCCGCTCGGAGCCGCTGCACCTGTCGCGACGCTCGCCCGCGCTCCGCATGCTCCAGCAGGCACGAGACGAAGCGCACCGCTTCGCCATCACCTTCCAGCGCAAGCGTCGCACGGTGCGCACGATCACCTCCGAGCTGCTGCGCATCCCGGGCGTCGGCGAGTCGAAGCGGCGGCTGCTGCTCACCACCTTCGGCAGCCTTCAGGGTATCCGCGACGCCACCGCTGAGCAGATCGGCGCACTTCCCGGGTTCTCGGTCAAGAGTGGGCAGCGCATTCTCGATGCGCTCCGCCAGTCGGATGCCCTTGCACCCGCGCCTGGTGCCAATGCGCCTGCTCCCCAGGAAGAGCAAGCTCCCGTGTCGATTGGCGACACGTTGGAGCTGGCCGCAGAGCCGAGTACACAGTCGAACAGAGAGCCGAGCGCAGAGTCGAGCGAGGCCGACGTCGAGCAGAACGAGCCCGTAGCGCCACTCACCGACACACCGTCGGCATGACCGACTGGCACCTCGAGTGCTCGGCGTGCGACCACGTGGCCGGCGGACGCACGCTCGCGACGGTGTGCCCACGCTGCGGCCAGCCGCTGCTCGTGCGATACGATGCGCCCTGGCCGGCGCGCGAGAGCATCGGTACGCGGTGGGACATGTGGCGCTATCGTGCAGTGCTGCCGATCGACGACGCCGAGGCACCGATCTCGCTGGGAGAGGGCGCGACCCCGCTGCTCGAAGCTCGCGCGCTCGCGCGCGAGATCGGCGTCTCGCGCCTCTGGATCAAGGACGAAGGCCTCAACCCCACGGCCTCGTTCAAGGCGCGCGGGATGAGCGCCGCCGTCACCCGTGCGGCGGCGATGGGCGTGCCGGGTCTCGTCGTGCCCACCGCGGGGAACGCGGGTGCGGCACTCGCGGCGTACGGCGCAGCGGCGTCGCTTTCGGTCCGGGTGTTCGCTCCGGCCAGCACCCCTGCGCCGATCCTCGCTACCATTCGAGCGCTCGGCGCCGAGCTCGATCTGGTCGACGGCCACATCGGCGATGCTGGGAAGCGCTCTCGCGAATTTGCCGCGTCCGACGGCTGGTTCGACATGTCCACCCTTCGCGAGCCGTATCGCATCGAAGGCAAGAAGACGATGGGCATCGAGCTCGCCGAACAGCTCGGGTGGCGGCTGCCGACGCACGTCGTGTATCCCACCGGCGGCGGCACGGGTCTCATCGGCATGTGGAAGGTGTTCGCCGAGATGCGCGACGGAGGATGGCTTTCCGGCGATGCGACGTTTCCGCGCATGATCTCCGCGCAGGCCGAGGGATGTGCACCGATCGTGCGCGCCTTCGACGCCGGAGAAGCCGCCGCGACGCCGTGGGAGAATCCGCAAACGCACGCGAGCGGACTGCGCGTGCCCGGCCCACTGGGCGATCGACTCATCCTGCGCGCGATTCGCGAGAGCGGCGGGCTCGCGTCCGCCGTGTCCGAAGAGGTGATCGCGCACGATACGCTGCGTCTTTCACGTTCGACGGGAGTGGACGCCGCGCCCGAGGGCGGCTGCGCGCTCGGAGTGCTCGACCGCCTGGTGCGCGAGGGTCGCGTCCCGCGCGACGCGGAGGTCGTGCTGTTCAACACCGGCAGCGGAGCGTCCTACCGGTTCTAGCGCGCGGGAAGCGAGCTTCCCGCGCGGAAGCTCGGCGCCTCACGCTCGACATCCCAGCTGCGCGCTGCACGCCCTATCTTCACCGTATGCGAACCGCCATCCTCGATCCGTTCAGCGGCATCTCCGGCGACATGACGCTCGGCGCGCTGATCGGCGTCGGGCTGGAGCAGGAGTGGCTGCGTGCGCTTCCCGATCGCATGCAACTTCCCGACGTGCGCGTCGACATTCGCGAGGTGCTGCGCGGCGAGATCGTGTGCTGGAAGGTGGAGTTCGACATCCCGCCGCAGCCGCACGGCCGACACATCGGTCAGATACGCGAGCTCGTTGCGGCGTCGGGCGCGCCGGCTCAGGTGCGGGCCCGCGCCGATCGCGTCTTCTGGTCGATCGCCGAAGCAGAGGCCGAGATCCACGGCGTGGCCCCCGAGCAGGTGCACCTGCACGAGGTCGGCGCAGTCGACGCAATCCTCGACGTCGTAGGGGCGGTGTGGGGTCTCGCGGAGCTCGGCGTCGAAGACGTGCGCTGCGGCGTGATCCGCACCGGTGACGGCACCGTGCGCGCCGCGCACGGCGTGCTGCCCATCCCGGCGCCCGCCACCCTCAAGCTCCTCGAGGGACATCGCGTCAGCCCCGGGCCCGAAGGCTCCGGCGAGCTCGTCACGCCGACCGGCGCAGGCCTCGTGCGCGAGCTTTCCACTGGTTCACCTCCGGCCGAGTACGTCCCGCGCGCCAGTGGGTTCGGGGCAGGCACCAAGGACTTTCCCGGTCGCGCCAATGCGCTCCGCATCGTGCTCGCCGACGTCGAAGCCGCCGGGAGCGACGAGCGCGAGCCGGTTTCGCTGGTGGCCGCCGACCTCGACGACATGTCCCCCGAGTACCTCGCCGCGGTGGCGGAGCGCGCCCGTGCTGAAGGCGCGCTCGATGCAGTACTGTTCCCGGTGACGATGAAGAAGGGCCGACAGGGCACCCGGATCGAGATCCTGTGCCGGCCGAGCGATGCGTCGCGGTTCGAGTCGCTGCTGCTGCGCGAGACCAGCACGATCGGCGTGCGTCGCACCGAGGCCAGCCGTGTCGCGCTGCCGCGAGAGGAGCGCACTACGGACGTGCTCGGTCATGCTGTGCGACTCAAGGTCGTCACGCTTTCGGACGGGCAACGGCGCGCCAAGCCAGAGTTCGACGACGTGCACCGCGTCGCACTGGCGACTGGCCGTAGCCCCTTCGATATTTACCAGCTTGCCCTGGCGGCGGAACGCCGCTGAGGGCGCTGGGGTTCCCGCTGCACACGCCGGCTACCTCGGCGCGACCCGTTTTCCTGGAGATCTCTAATGGCAGTGCTCGTCAGGATCATGCCGGTTGCCGCGTTGCTCGTGGCCACGGCGTCGTCGCTCACCGCGCAGGCCGCGCCGGCGCAGCAGTCCGCGCAAGCCGCGCAACCCGTGTGTGAAGCCACGCAGCCCGGCGGCAGCATGGGTGCGCGCGCCAACCTGAACCTGCAGCTCGCGCTGAAGGATCAGCAGGCGAAGAACGCCCC
>DATFOL010000036.1:0-5973 GCA_035265545.1 Gemmatimonadaceae bacterium
GTTCGACTGCGCCGGAAACGCGACGAGTCCCGCGCCCACGTGGCTGCGACGGAGCACCGCGAGGCGCGAGGCGACGTCGTGCAGCCGGAGCTCGTCGTCGAGCGCGAGGTAGTGCACGCGCGCTCCGGCCCGCTCGGCGTACGCCCGCACCCCGTTCACGGAGTTGTGGTCGTCGGCGGAGAGGATGAACGGCGCGTCGGGTCCGAACGCGAACCCGGACGCCACGAGGTGGATCGCCCCGCTGGTGTTCGCCGTGAAGCAGACGACGTACTCGTCGGACTCGGCGTCGAAGAAGCGGAGGACGCGCTCGCGCGCCGCATTCACGAGTGCCGTGCTCGCGCGCGAGGCGGGGCTCTCCGAGTGCGGGTTGCCCAATACCGCGCGTCGCAGCTCCTCGGCGTGCGCGGTCACAAGCCGTTCGGGATAGAGTGCGCTTCCGGTGTAGTCCAGGTACGCGTGCCCGCCGTCGTCTAGCCGCGAGAACTCCCGTGCACGCAGCTCGGCGAAGTCGATCGCCGTGTCGACGAGAGTCGGAGCGGACATCGTCAGCATCCGCGCCTCGTCGGCTCGCCGAATTCATCGGTGACAGCGGACGCTCGGTCATCGGCTTCGCTCGCGCCGGGGTGGCTCACGCGCTCTTCGCGCGTCCGGCCGGCGTGCGGAGCGCCGCCGAAGTAGCGGCTCAACGCGGCCACGTAGTCCGCCGAGTCGCCGTGCAGCACGGGCTCCATCACCTCTTCCACCCACGACGACATCCCGCCGCTCAGGACGTACGCGTGACGATGCCCGCGCGCGGTGAGATTGGCCCACGCCTGGATGTCGCGCACGTCGTCGTCCGAGTAGAGCACCAGCGTCGCGTCGACCTTCGACGCGAGCGAATCGAGCTGCGAGCGCTGGATCGGCTCCGCCGAGGGAATGTGGTGCGCCTCATAAGCCGAGTCGCCGCGGAGGTCCAGGACGCGCAGCTCGCGCGCGCCCTCGCGGATCCACGCCGCGAGCTGGATCGCCCGGAGGTTGGCCGGCACCACCGGGGCGAGCTGCCCGGTATCATCGCCGCCCAGCGACGCGACTCGCGCCGAAGGTGCCGGTGATCCGACGACGGCGGCCAGCACGGCCAGCGTCAGGCCCGCGGCGACGAGAGCGCGTCGGACAGCACGCAGCGAGGCACTCATGGCTCGGCCTCCACGCGCGGCGGCGCCGTCTGGTGCTCGATCCACTCCGCGACGACGAAGCCGGCCATCGCGCACGCCACCACGACGAGCGTCATCGCCCCAGGGCGCATCTCCAACAGCGCGTCGAGAGTGAGACTGCCTCGCGCACCGCCGGCGTAGAGACTTCCGAGCTTCGGGACGACGAGCCCCGTCGCCAGAATGCCGGCGAAGAACCCGCCGACGACCGCGACACCGTCGATGCGACCCGTCGCCGCCGCGACGCAGGACGTTCCAGGGCAGAGCCCCGCGAGCGCCATCCCCGCGCCGAACAGCAACCCGCCCGCGAGCTGCGGCCCGACGAACGTCTCCGGCACGTACACCCGCCCGAGATCGAGCATGCCGAGCCACGACAGCCAGAACAGCCCGAGCATCGCCGTGACGATCGCCGAGAACATCACCTTGAAGACCGTGAGGTCCGCGAGATGAAACTGTCCCATCAGCTTGCGCGCGCTCCCGAGACCGGCGCGCTCGAGGCACCAGCCGAAGCCGATGCCGACGGCGAACGCCACGCCGAGTGCATCGGCCGATCCACTCGGCAGCGACAGCGGAAATGGCGCGGTCATGTCCAGCTCCTGCGCGTGAGGAACGCCACCAGGTACGCCGCGCCGAAGGCGGCGCCGATGAACAGCCACGCTCCCGCGCTGAGCAGTGCGCCGCCCGTGAGCCCCTGTCCGCTCGTGCAGCCGCGCGCGAGCACCGCGCCGCCGCCCATCAACGCCCCGCCGGCCAGCGCGTTGGCGATCCGTCCGCGGAGCGACGCGCGTGGCCCACGCTCGGCACGCACCGCGAGACGGCCCGCGAGCGCGGCCGACAGGAATCCGCCGAGGATCACGCCGAGCATCTCGATCACTAGCCAGTCGCGCAGCGGACCGCCGGCGTCGAGGTGTGTGGCGAGGAAGCCGTTGTTGGCCGCGACGTCCGGCGCCGCCATGCCGACCGACGTTGCCGCGGCCGTGGCGAACGCACCGCTCGCGCCCAGTCCACGACCGGCGAGCACGAAGGCCGCGAGGAGCACCAGCCCGAGCCCGACTCCCGCGAGGTATGGATCGGCGTACGGTCTCGGTGCGACGCGCGCGCTCATTGGACGCTCGCCTTGCCCGCGCGCGGGTCCTCGACGGGAAGCTCGGGGCGGCGCGCCCAGTCCTGGAAGGAACCGTCGTACAGCAGTACCGGATGTCCCAACGACCGCGCGGCGAACAGCACCGCCGTCGCCTGCTGGCCGATGTGACAGTACGCCACCACGGTGTCGCCCGGCGACACGCCGGCGCGCGCGAACAGCGCGCGCAGCGCGTCCGAGCTCTTGAGGCGCAGCTCGTCGTCGGCGATCTCGGTGAACGGGAGGCTCTTCGCGCCGGCGACGTGCCCCTTGCGCGAGCCACCCGACTCGACGCCGTCGTAGAACACCGCGGCGCGCGCATCGATCAGGTGAAGCTTCGGGTCGCCGAGCCTGGACTTGACCCATGCCGCATCGACGACGATCGGCTTGATGCGCAGCGCGGCGAGCTGTCCGGCCGGCGCCTTGGTCGGCTCGGTGGTGAGCGGCCGGCGCTCGGCCTTCCATGCCTGCATCCCGCCGTCGAGCAGCGCGGCGCTCTGGCCCAGCCCCGCGTAATCGAGTGTGAAGATGACGCGTGTCGCCGGCGACACCCAGTCGTTGCCGTAGTAGACGATGACGCGCGAGCGATCGGAGATCCCGAGCACCTCGAGGCGGGCGCGCAGCGAGTCGGGCTGCGGCATCTCGAGCATCAGACCGCTCTGCCGGTCGTGGCTGGACACGGAGATGTCGTCCAGCTTCACGTGGCGCGCGCCGGGGATGTGGCCGGCGTCGTACTCCGCGCGATCGCCGACGTGCAGGAGGACGAGGTTCGGATCCTTCAGGTTCTTGGCCAGCCACTCGGTCGAGACGACGACCGGCGCCGACGGCGGAGCGAACATCTGCGCCGGCGTGACGCGCGGCGCGGCGAGCACGGCGCAGGAGAGCGCGGCGCCGGCGAGGTGACGGGAAAGGAAGCGGGTGAGCATGGGGAGGTCTCCTGATGGGTGCACGCTCGACGTCGTGTCGACCGTGGACACACGATGGCGCGGGAGACCTCGGAAGTGATGGCCGATCCGTTCCGAGGATGTGCGGGATCTATGATGCCTCGAACCGGTAGCCGACCTTCCATACCGTCACGATGTGCCGCGGGTGCGCCGGATCCGTCTCGAGCTTCCGCCGTAGCTCGGCGATGTGCGAGTCCACGGTTCGCGAGAGCACGAACGCGCCGTAGCCCCACACTTCCTTGAGCAGCTCCTGGCGCGTGGCGACGCGTCCGCCGCGCGCCACCAGCGCGAGGAGCAGGTCGAACGCCTTCGGGGTGAGCGTGCACGGCACGCCGGCACGCGTCGCCGTGCGAGCCGCGACGTCGACCACCACGTCGCCGAAGCGGATTGTGTCGCCCGTCGGCTCGGCCACACCGCGCGACGCGGACCGGCGCAGCAGCGAACGCACGCGCTCGAGCAGCTCGAGCACGCCGAACGGCTTCGTGACGTACTGGTCGGCGTCGAGGCGGAAGCCGCGCACCTTGTCCGCCTCCTCGCCGCGCGCCGAGAGGATGATGACCGGTACGTCGTTGCGATCCCGGCGGATGGCGGCCAGCACGCCGTAGCCGTCGAGCCGCGGCAGCATGAGGTCGAGGATGACGAGATCCGGCTCCCACTCGCGCGCGTCGGAGAGTCCCGACTCGCCGTCCTCGGCGATGCGGACGTCGTGCCCCTCATGGCGCAGGTTGTACGCGAGCCCCTCGGCGAGTGAGAGGTTGTCCTCGACGACGAGGATGCGGGACATCATCGATGCGCGGGTGCGGAGGTGCGCGGGTGCGCGGGTGCGGCGCCTGCTTGCTCGATGACGTCCGACACTTCCGCGGCGGAGACGGCTGCCGCATTCGCCGCAGGCAGCGTGACGACGAAGCGCGCACCACGTCCTGCGGGCGCGTCGTCCACCCACGCGCGGCCGCCGTGCTGCGCCATCACGTCGCGCACGACGCTGAGACCGACGCCGCTCCCCGCGGTACCGCCCACCGTGCTGCCGCGCTGATACGGTTTCCAGATGCGCTCGCGCTCAGTAGCCGGGATGCCGGGGCCCTCGTCGATGATCTCGATCCGCACCTCCCCCGCACCTGCGCTCTCGCGCACCCGCGCACCCGCGAGCCTCAGCCGTACCGTCTGCCCGCGCGGTCCGTACTTCACCGCGTTGTCGAGCAGGTTGAGCACCACGTGCCGCAGCGCGTCGGGCTGAAGCGCGACCGGTGGCACGGGCTCCAGCTCGGCGACGAGATGCGCCCCGCGCGCGTCGGCCAGCGGCTGGAACTCGGCGACGAGCCGCTCCACCTCGGCGCGGACGTCCACCGGCACCCGTGGATCCGGCGCCCCGCGCCCCGTGCGCGAGAAGCGCAGCACCCGCTCGACCAGATGACCGAGCCGCGTCGTCTCGCGCTCGACGTTGTCGAGCGACCACTGGCGCTGCGCGTCGGTGGTGAACCGGCCGAGCCGCAGCGTCTCGAGATAGAGACGCATCTGCGCGAGCGGCGTGCGCAGCTCGTGGGAGATGCTGGCGACGAAGTCCTCGCGCAGCCGCGCGAGCTCGCCTTCGCGGCGGATCTGGCCGATGGCGACGAACGACAGCGCCGCCGCGACCGCGAGGAGCGCGAGCAGAAACGGGAGCTTCGAGCGCGGGAGCCCGCCGATCACCAACTGATCGGCCATCGCGGCGCGGATCTGCGCGCGGACGCGCAGGTTTCCGAAGGTCTCGCCCACCGACGCCGTGTCGTCGAGCGACCACCGATCGATCGAGTCCGACTGGAACAGCGTGCGTCCGGTCGCGTCGGTCACCTGGAGCTCGACCAGCTCGTGCACCGGCCGCCCGCGCGAGAACGTGGAGGGGAGCAGGTCGCTCTCCGTCATCGTGCGGCGCAGGATCCCCTCGAACGCCTCCGCATCGTACTCGGCGGCGTAGATCAGCGTATCGCCGGCGAGGCGCGGCATCACCGTGTAGGTGATGAAGCGGCGCGCCGAGTCGCGCGTGGCGACGATCACCGGGAAGCGACCGATGTCGTGTCGGGCACGGACCTGCCGCGTGATCGTGTCGTTGAGCCAGGCGCGGATCTCGGCGGGATAGCGCGACGCGCCCTCACGCCGCATCGCCTCCGGCATCTCTTGCCGCAGGGCAGCCGGCACCAGTCGGTCGAGCGCCCATCCCTCGCGCGGACGCGGATACGCGTTGAGCGCGACGCCGAGCGTATCCGTGCCGATGCGGAAGGCGAGAAAGGCGAACGGAGTCGGTCCATGCTTCGGCACGTTGCACTTGCAGCGCTGGTCCATGGGGAGGTACAACGCCATGCTCTCCACCGGCGGCACGTTCGAGCTGCGGTGGACGTCGTGACCATGGTTGTACGAGCCGACCGCCTCTTCGGTGGCGCGATCGAGGCGCTCGCGCAGGTGCTGCTGGTAGCTCCACGCCGCAAAACCCGCGTAGTCTCGCAGCGCGCGCTCGGCCACGGCGCGCTGAGACCGCACCGCGCGGCTCGCCTCGATCACGCCGAGCGTGGTGAGGGCGATGCTGGCCAGCAACAGGAGCGAGGTCCAACGGAATGGGATGCGCAGCGCGGGCATCAGGGACACGGTGACGGCGACGGCCTGAGTCGCGATCTAGGATGCGCTCGGCCCGCTGGAGCGACAATGGTGGAGGTGTGCGAGTTCTGTGAAGAGCGGTGGAGGTGGGGGTGGG
>DATFOL010000037.1:0-3820 GCA_035265545.1 Gemmatimonadaceae bacterium
CGCAACGCCGTCACCGGGTCGATCCTGCTGGCGCGCCTGGCCGGGATGTACGCCGCAACCGCCGCGACGGCGGTGAGCACGATGGCAGACCCTCCGAGGATGGCGGGATCACGACCGCTCAGTCCGTAGAGCACCGAAGCGAGCGCGCCAGCCAACGCGATCGCGCCCATCGTGCCGATCGCGACTCCGGTGAGTGCCACGCCCAGTCCCTGTGCCACCACGAGCCGTACGACGCTGCGTCGGCTGGCCCCGAGCGCCATGCGCACTCCGATCTCGCCAGTGCGCTGCGTGACCGTGTAGGACAGGACGCCGTAGATGCCGATGGCGGCAAGCAACAGCGCTGCGCCGGCGAAGGAAGAGACGAGGGCCGAGTTGAAACGCGGCTCGGCCACCGACCTGCCGAGGACGTCCTGCATCGTCTCGAGCTCATTCAGCGGCAGCGCGGGATCGAGCTGCCAGACACGCGCGCGCAGCGCGGGTACGAGCGCAAGCGGATCACCACTGGCCCGGATGACGAGCCACATCTCGTTCATCGGGAACTGCGCGTGCGGGAAGTAGGTCGCCGGCGCGCTGCTGGCCGCGAGCCCGAGGAATCGCTCGTCCGACACGACGCCGACTATCTCGAAGTCGCTCGGTGTGCCTGGCCACCACGCGTCGCGGTGCAGTCGCTTCCCCAGTGGGCTCTCTCCCGCGAAGTGGCGCCGCGCGAACGCCTGGTTGATCACCACCACTCCGGGCGCATCCATCCGATCCTGCGTCGTGATGTCGCGGCCCTGCAGCAGACGCACGCCCACGGTGCGGAAGTACCCCGGTTGAACGGGGCGCACGCGCGCCTCGGGCTCCTGTCCGCGGGGCGGCGGCGTGCGTCCTTCGATGAGGAAGCTCGACGTCCAGCCTTCACCGAGCGGATGCTCGTACGCCACCGACGACGACTGGACGCCAGGCAGCTGATCGATCTCGGCACGCAGTCGCTCGTAGAACTGCCCGATGGCGCGCGGCGTCTGATAGCGAGCCTGTGGCAGCTCCAGACGCGTCACGAGCAGCCCATTGGGAGTGAAACCGGGATCGGTGCGCGCCAGCTGCCAGAAGCTCTTCATGAGCAGCGACGCGCCGATCACGAGCACCGTGGCTAGTGCCACTTCGCTCACGACGAGCGCGGTACGCCAGCGCCGCTGCGCGCGGCCGCCGATCGCGCCGCGCGCGGCATCGCGCAGCCCGCCGAGCGAGGCATCCGCTCTGCGTAGCTGCAGCGCGGGAATCAGTCCGAACAGGAGGCCGGTGACCACCGAGATGACGAACAGGAAGACGAGCACCGGCGCGTCGAGCGCGACCTGATCCGCGCGCGGAATCGTGCGCGGGGTGAGGGCGAGCAGCGCTCGCATGCCGCCCCACGCCACCGCGAGCCCAACGACGCCACCCGCGAGCGCGAGCAGGAGGCTTTCGGCCAGGAGTTGCCGGACCAGGTGCCCGAATCCGGCGCCGAGCGCAGTCCGCACGGAGATCTCGCGCTCGCGCGCCGCGGCGCGAACGAGGAAGAGATTGGCCAGGTTCGCGCAACCGATGAGCAGCACGAGCACGACGGCTCCGAGCAGCACGAGCAAGGCTGGTCGCGAGTCGCCCACGATCGACTCCTGCAGCGATTCCACTCGCGCGCTGCGCTTCGCGTTGTCGACGGGGTACTGCTCCTCCAGGCGCCGCGCGATGATTCGCACCTCGGACTCCGCACTCTCCCGCGTGACGCCTGGCGCGAGTCGACCGACGATGTCGTAGCGGTGTGCTCCGCGTGCGCGGTCCACCGCATCGGGGACGGCCGGACGCCAGAGCTGGGTCGGGCTGGGGAGCGCGAGCTCGGTGGGAACGACGCCTACCACGACCACGGGTTGACCATCGAGCGAGATGGGGCGCCCGACCACGTCGGGTGCGCCGCCGAAGCGGCTGTGCCAGAGCGCCGAGCCCAGCACGGCAACGGCTGAGGCACCCGGCTGCTCGTCCGCCGGTTGCAGTCCACGACCGAGCAGCGGTCGCGCGCCGAGCAGCGGCAGCACGTCGCTGGTGACATGTGCCGTGCGTAACGTCGCCGGCTCGGCGCCGGACATCGTGAGCGTGGCCTGCCAGAACCGCATCGCGCCGAGCTGTGAGAACGACCGCGACTGCGCGCGGATGTCGACGAAGTCGAGGTACGAGCTCGCGTCGGCCACCTTCTCGACGTCGCCGTCGGTCGCGTAGCCGCTGATCACGACGACCTGCTCGGGATCGCGCAGCGGCAGCGGCCGGAGCAGCACGGCGTTCACCACGCTGAAGATGGCCGTGGTGGCACCGATGCCCAGCCCGAGCGTGAGTACGACGGTGGTAGCGAAACTGGGTCGGCGACGCAGCGTTCGCAGCGCGTATCTGAGATCGAACGAGAGCATGGAGGTCTCTCCGTCGTGACGGCGCAGCCAAGCGGCATCCGTGACCGCCCCGACGCTGCGCAGAGTGAGTCGGGCCCAGGTCACGAGCTGGGGCTCGTCGTTCCGTCGGGCCTCCAGTCGTGCGTGCTGCAGCTCGCCGTCCCACTCGGCAAGCCATTCGGCTCGGCGGTGCGCGGGCACGATGGGCGCGAACAGACGTACCAGCCCCCAGCCTGGCGGGGCTTCGAGCTCGGTGGTGACGTTCGTCTGCTCACTCATGCGGGGCGCGGCCTTGGCAGCTCGCCGCGCGGCCCGGCGATTCGTGCGGCATCGGGGTGGAGAGCGAGCGCCTCCTGGAGCACCTCGGCCCCCGCACCACTCAGCTCGTAGTAGCGACGCGGCGGGCGTCCCTCGGCGCGCGCACGCTGGACTGCTTCCCAGCGGGAGCGTACGAGGCCTGCGCGCTCCAGCCGCCGGAGGATCGGATAGACCGTCCCACTCTCCAGCCCCGTCTCGTCGAGGAGATCGAAGCCATGGCGCACGCCGCGCGCGAGAGCGACCAGCACCAGCGTCGTCGAACGAGTCAGGCGCACGGGCATGAGCACGCGAAAGTGAGATACGAAGTCTACCTATGTAGAGTATTCGCGCCGAGCGCGGCGGCGTCAAGACCGTGGTCGACTTTCCTACTCTCCGACTCGGTCTATACCGGGCCCGGCCGGTTCGATCGGCGATTCGGGGTCCGACGGCGAGCTCCACGTGGATACGTTCACGTCGAGCGGAAGCTTGATGTCGGCGACCGTGCGCGCGACGTCGATCACGCCCTGCCACACACCGGCGAAGGCGAATCCGACGTCCTGCGGCGCCTTTCCTTCCTCCCAGCCGCGTCCGCTCGCCACCCAGATGCGCGGCTCCTCCTGGACGCCCGCTGCGGCGAACTCGGCCTTGAAGTCGTCGTAGACCGCCTGCGCGTTGTGCTTGTGCACGTACACGCCGGGGCGGTAGCGACCGTCCTCGAGGAGCCGCTTGGCCCATGCGCGGTAATACCTGCGCATCACTGCGGGCATCTTCTCCATCCGCTCGATGTCGAGAAACACGATCGATCGCGCGGGGAACCCTTCGCGCTCGGTGGCGGCGATCGCATCGTCGCCCTCGGCGCGACCGCGCTCCGCCGAGATGAGGTCGGCGTTGCACGACTTTCCCGACTTTAGTAACGCGGCCATGCGCTTCGCCGAGAGCGCTCGCGGAGTTCGGCCCCAGGTCTGCTGCCCCACGTAGACGACAGCGAGCCCCCATCCCATCGCGACGAGCGTCCCGCGCTTCCCGCTCCACGACTTGTCCTTGTGGCACGGCGCGGGAAGGTAGAAGCCGACCCAGCGGTAGGGTGCACCGGGCGCGGCTTTCCAGGCCTTCATCGTCTCGTCGCCCGGATA
>DATFOL010000038.1:0-6019 GCA_035265545.1 Gemmatimonadaceae bacterium
AGTCAGGGCCGATCAGGAGCAGTGCGCGCGATCCCAATCGCTGGCGAATTGCAGGGGCAATGGCGTGAGCATCCGCGCATTTCCCTCGAGGGTGGTCTCGAGCTCGAGCACCAGCTTGCCGGCGATCGCCAGCCGCCTAAGATCGTCGAACTGCGCCTGAGCCATCGTCTCGGGCGCAATTCGGACGACCTCGTGCTCGTTGCCCGGCTGGAACGCGAATTCGCGCACCACCCCGCCCTCCGCCAGCAGGCGGACCTTCGTCACCTTCCCGCTGAGCGGGCCGGGGACGCCGTACGCAGGGCCCATCACGACTAGTTGCACGTCGCGCGTGATCGAATCCCCGCGGGTCTCCGACAGGTTGAGAAAAGCCATACCGACCCGACCTCCGGTGACACTGCGGAGATCTGCCTGCACTCTGGTCGTTCGGTACTCCGGGCCGCAGCGGTCGTCGAAGAGGACGCTACTGCACGCGGAGATCCCGAGCGCACAGCTCAGTAGTAGCGCGTACACGCGAATGGTCATCGGGATGTCGGCAGGTGGTGGCGCTCAGAGTGGGCGCAGCGGGGGCGCACCTACCTACGCGTGGAAGGACCACGAACTGGCTCAGTTCCCAGCCGTCGGCGGCGAGAGTCGCACGCCCTCCCACCTCTCCGATGCCCGTCCGGAGACGGCGCCGACCGCGGCGCCGATACCGCCCAGCATCAGCGCGCCGATTCCCGTCGCAAGCCCGTTGGCGATGCCATCGCACGTGCTGCTGCCCGCGCATTGCGAATCCGACTTCGAGCTCGCCACACCGATCAACAGTCCGACACCTGCGCCAATGGTGAATCCCGCCTTTGCGCGACGTCCCTTCTCGCCCTGTCGTACGCCAGCGCATGACCGGGGCGCCCTGGCCGACCACTCCGATACCCCCGGCAAATCCTTCACGATCGAGCGCGAGCGATGTCCGGCTGGTACAGTTTCCGCGGAGTTCTCGCTATGATCGCTTCAGATGCACCCGACGCGTCGCCACGATCGGGCCGGGTGCAGTATGCCGCGGAGCGCCTCGCTGCGAGTCGCTGACCAGGAGGAGAGCGAGACGGATGATCGGGCTCGATGATGATACGGAAGTCGAGGACCGTGACGTTCCTCGCCTGCGCGTCGCGTTGCGGATTCGAGGAGATACGCTCGATCCGGATTTCTTCACCCAGCAGCTCGGGGTGGCGCCATCGTTCAGCACGCGGAAGGGAGAGGTGATCGCGCGTCGCGGACGTGAGCAGCTCCACACCACCGGAGTGTGGACCTACCGAGTGGAGGTGCCGCCCGGCACGGAGCTCGGTGATGCGATCGCGCACCTGCTCGCGGCGCTCCCCGAGGATGCCACATTGTGGGAAGAGATCACGAGCAGCTTCTCGGCGGATCTGTTCTGCGCCGTGTCGATGGAGAACGACAACCAGCGAACGGTCATCGATCCGGAGGTGCTGAATGCGCTCGCTCGCCGTGGACTGGCGTTGAGCCTCGATCTGTACAGACGCTAGAAGGGCGCGCTCGATCGCGGGAAAGCGTCAGGCGGGCTCTCCGAGCCCGCCGCGCGGATCGAGTCGCGGCACCACGGTGCCGAACAACAGAAACCAGAACCCGATGACCAGCGCCATGATGGTCCACCACGGACTGGTGAACGGCCCGGGAAAGAACTCTCCTCGCATCGCCGCTACGACCGGCCACGCACCGCTCACCAGGCCGAGCGCGCCGACCACCGACCGCCAGGAGCGAATGTGGCCGTCGATGAGGAGCGCGCCGCCGAACGCGACCATCGAAGCGCCCACCAGCGCGACGCTGAGCATGCCGAGCCGCGCCATCGTCAGTTGATTGACGCTGAACGCGCGGATGGTGTCGGCATCCGCCGACTCTTCCGCGGCCGCGATCGCCGTCGCGAGCTTCGGGCCCGCGAATCCGTCGAGCACGAACGCGATGGACCAGAGACCCGCCGCGAGCATCAGCGCGCTCCGGGCGAGATCACCGAGCGAGCTCGCGCGCGCAGGAAGGAGTCGCGCCGCGCCGCTCGCAGCCAGCGCCCAGAGCACGGGCCCGAGCAGGATCCCGAGGTGCACCGAGCCCCAGTTGGGCATGTGCAGCATGTGCGCGGCGAACGCGCGATAGAACTGCGGTGATCCGACTTCCCCGAGCGAGGCGTTGATCTGAGGATGATGCCGCCCGGCGCCGAGAAAGAGCGCCGAGCCGGCGAGGAAGAGGAGCGCGGGAAGCCAGGCATCGAGCCGGCTGCGTGTGGAATCGGTCATCGGGACCTCCGGATGGGGAATGTTGACAGTGTCAACATAGGCGGAAAGTTTACATTGTCAACATGCCCCCGTAGCTTGGGACCATGCCACGAGCCAAGCGACCAGCGACGTATCACCACGGCGACCTGCGCCGCGCACTCGTCGACGCGGCGCTACCC
Source organism: Gemmatimonadaceae bacterium (assembly GCA_035265545.1). Taxonomy (GTDB): domain Bacteria; phylum Gemmatimonadota; class Gemmatimonadetes; order Gemmatimonadales; family Gemmatimonadaceae; genus AG11. Next base: position 2,438 of record DATFOL010000038.1, read on the forward strand.
CTGCTGCGATCGGGCGGCGCGGAGGCGCTCACGCTGCGCGCGGTAGCGCGCGAAGCCGGGGTGAGCCAGACGGCTCCCTACCGCCATTTCACCGATCGCGCCGCGCTCGTGGCCGCCGTCGCCGAGGACGGGTTCAGGAGACTCCGCGGTCGCCTGATCGCTGCCGCGCGCGCGCCGGCGAAGACGACCGGCAAGGCGCAACAGACTGCGCGTGGCGGGCTGCAGGCGATCGCGCTCGCGTACGTGCGCTTCGCGCTCGAGCATCCGGAAGAATACCGCGTGATGTTCGGCAGCGAGGTCGCCGCGTCTCCCGCCGAGGAGGGCAGCGCACGTCAGGAGGTCTTCGCTCTCCTGCGCGGCGGGATCGCCGCGCTCCAGCAGCAGGGGCTCGTTCGCCAGGGAGATGCGAGCACGATGGCGCTCTCGGCGTGGTCGCTCGTGCATGGGCTCGCGATGCTGGCACTCGATGGGCAGCTGTCGGGTTCGCGGATGCCGTCCGCTGACGAGCTCACGCTGGAGGCGACCGGGCTGCTCATGTTCGGGATGGCGACACCGGCGCGGACTTCATGATCGCCGACGAGCCTGTTGGCGGGTGGATGGCACACCACCTGCGCCCTAACGACGCCGACCCGATCAGGAGCCCTCATGTCCGACCGCGACAAGTACCGCGACAACGACGACGTGCGTGATCCCATCCGCGATCGCGCCGGCACCAGCCCCGACTCGAAGACCGAAGCGCGCGGTGACGCGCGCGAGAACGTCGGCAACCACTCGCGCGGCACCGACGCCCGGCCCACCGGTCCGGAGGGCAACGACCGGACCGAGCATCGCCCCGATCGCGGCGAGTACGACGCCGATCTCGAGCGGGACAACCGCTCCCGATCGGAGAGCTGACTCGGTCGAGCGGCGAAGACGTCGGCGCATCGGGCGCGCATTGTGATGCGCGCCCGATCTCACTCGTCAATCGACGTGAGCTCGAATCCCCGTCACCGCCGCGCGGTACCGACCTGGCTCCTTGTAGTCGCCCTCGTGAGCGCGGGCGAGAGCGTCGCCGGCGCCCAGTCCCCAGCCATGCCGCGCGTGCGTCGGCAGCCGTGCGAGGGCTACTGCAACACGACGTGGGCCAGCTGCCGCCGCGTGGCGCTGCGCGCCACGCCCTCGCCGCGCGCGGCAGTCGTGGGGAACGTGGACTCGGGGCAGCTCGTGCGAGTGCTCGACGGGCAGCGCCACACGACGACTGCGGGCCGCGTAGTGGTGCAACACACCCACACGCTCGTGCAGCGACTTTCGGGATCCGACGGCGACGTGCCCCTGACGAACCCGAAGCGTTGGCGGTTGAGACGCGGTGACACGATCCACGTCGTGGACAAGGACACCGACGGAGACTCGTACGTCAATTACGTGTGGATCCTTCGCGGTCACGAGGACACCACTGCGGCGTTCTGGGACGATCCCGCGGGCGCACCCGCGCGGCCAGCGCGGGTGCGCATGATCGCGGAGCTCGAGCAGACGTGGTGGGTGCGCGTGCGGAACGCGACGGGCCTGGCGGGTTGGACCACCCAGGGACCGGAGTGGAGCGGCACGTCGTACTACGACGAGCCGGCGAGCCGCTGCGCGCGCGGCTCGCCGGCAGGCTGATCGCCCGCTAGTTCCTCGTGCCCGGCCGCGGCAGCGCCGTCGGCGGGATCATGTTGTTCAGGCGCATGTAGTTCGCGATCTGGCTGTAGTGGTCCGCCATGTCGACGATGTGGCCGAGCACCATCTGCGCCCGCGGCGCCTGCCGCGACTGGCCGCCGAACGTCATCGTGATCTGATCAGCGAGCTTCGCGTCGTCGAGCTGCGCGAACGCGCGCTCGCAGAAGTCGAACGACGCCTTGAGCTGCGTGACGAGCGAGTCCTTCGGCCACGTCGCCTTCACTGAATCGGGCGTCGCGGTCTCTCGCTCCGAACGCGTCGCCTTCATCTCGCCGAACTGGTTGCAGAAGAAATAGTTGTCGTTCGCCAGGTGCTGGGCGACGTAGCCGATGGTGAGCTGCGCCGGCGTCGGCTTGTAGCTGAACTTCGCCCCAGGGATGGAGTCGAAGGCCTGGGCGAGGTTGCGCTGAAGCGCCATGGTCCGGCCACGGAACACCGTGGTGATCGGATTGGCCGTCGGAGCGGCGGCGGGCTGCTGGGCAGCGAGGCCCGCCGGAAGGACCAGCAGGAGAAGGGCTGCGCGCGAGATGTTCATGGGTGCTCCCGTGGAGAAGGCTGACGCGGAATCGTGATACTGAGTGGCGATGGAGGATCGCGCAATGTCGCGGAGGATTTCCTGACATCGTCCTGACACGGCCAACGCCGACGACGCGCACGCGGAGACACGCCGAGTGTGCGGATGCTCGCCGCCAGGGAACTCGCGCTCCGGGTGCGGCCGATGCGTGCCTCCGCGCGCCCTGATGGTGCCAGCAGACAGTGGGACAGGAAGTCCCAACTGTCTTTCGCGCCTCCACCGGACTTCACATATTGGCGATCCTTCCCTGCAGGGCTCGCCACCGAGCCGCCAAGCCTCACCGCTCACCCCACCCTGGAGCGCCCGATGCCGGTGACCGTCACCTGCGAGTGCACGAATCGCTTTTCTCTGAAGGACGAGTTCTCGGGTCGCATGGTGAAGTGTCCATCCTGCGGCGCGGCGGTGCGTGCGGGCACGACGGAGTTCACTCCCGAGACGCAGGCGGACCCGATCTTCGGACGCGACGTGTTCCTGCTCCGGCAGCAGGCGCTCCGCATCAACGAGCGGTACAACGTCAGCGACGATCTCGGCCAGCCGATCCTGTTCGTCGAGCGACCAGCGCACTTCCTCCGGAACATCGGTGCCTTGCTCGGCGCCCTGCTCGCGGGGTTCGTGTGGATGACGCTCGTCGGCGCGGTGGAGTCGGCGCTCGGTGCGGGAACGGCGGCCAACGTCGTCGGGATGATCGGATTTCTCGTCGTCCTTCCGCTCATCGTGTGCGTCGCGATGGCGCTCGGCAAGAAGCGGCACGTCTCGTTCTATACGAGTGAGGACAAGACGGCGCGCGTGCTCGAAGTGATCCAGGACAAGAAGCTCCAGTTCATCACCCGCACGTACACCCTGCGCGACGCCGAGGGCACCGAGCTCGCGAGATTCCGCAAGAACTACCTGTTCAATCTCGTCCGCCGGAAATGGGAAGTCGTCAGCCCTGACGGGAAGGTGGAGTGGATCGCGCGCGAGGACTCGATCATCCTGTCGCTCGTGCGGCGGTTCGTGCCGTTCATGGAGCTGCTCCGGACGAACTTCATCTTCCAGCCGGCGGGGAGCGATCGGATCGTGGGAGAGTTCAAGCGCGAGATGACGATCCTTGATCGGTACGCGCTCGACCTCACCGCCGACCGCGTGCGTGCCTTCGATCGACGCGTCGCCGTGGCGCTCGGCGTGATGCTCGACACGGGAGAGCGGCGCTGAGCCAGCACGCTCCATCACCGGACAGCGAGGCGCAGGAGCCGCTCGTCGTCACTCCCGACATGCTCGCGGAGGAACCCGTCGAGCAGGTCGACTTCGAGCGCGGGATGTCGTACCGGCCGCCG
>DATFOL010000039.1:0-9872 GCA_035265545.1 Gemmatimonadaceae bacterium
ATCACCAGGCGTCCACCGGGTGCAAGCTGCCCGAGCGCGTCAACCACCGGAGTCCAGGCGGGTGTGGTGTCGATGATCGCGGCGCAGGCGCGGGGCGCCCGCTCCGCACTCGGCCCCGCCCACGTGGCTCCCAGTTCGAGCGCGAACCGGCGCTCCTCCGGATGGCGGGCGAAGACGTAGATGGGGGAGCGCGGATGCCGCCGTCTGGCGAGCTGCAGGACGAGATGCGCCGATGCGCCGAAACCGGTGAGTCCGAGCGGCTCGCCGTCGGTCAGCGCCGTCAGCCGAAGCGCGCGCCAGCCGACCGCGCCGGCGCAGAGCAACGGCGCCGCCCGCAGATCGTCCAGGTCGTCCGGAAGCGGATGGACGAAGCCGGCAGGCACCGTGAGCAAGTCCGCATATCCACCGTCGTGACCACAGCCGGTCGACACGAAATCGGGACACAGGTTCTCGCAGCCCGACGTGCACCAGCGACAGACCCCGCAAGCAGAATGGATCCACGCGACGCCGACCCGCTCGCCCACCCGCGAATCGGTGACACCCGGGCCGAGGGCAGCGATGCGACCGACGACCTGGTGTCCCGGCACGACGGGGAGGTGAGCGGGCGCGAGCCGACCATCCACGAGATCGAGGTCGGTCCGACAGACGCCGCAGACGGCGACGCGGATGAGGATCTCCCCCGCACCCGGGACGGGGTCGGCGCGCTCCTCGAGCGCGAGCACTCCCGGAGTGCCCGATTCCAGTTCCCCACGAAAGACCATCGCACGCATGCGAGGCAAGCTACGACGCTCTCGTCGCCGCCGTGTCCGCCGATACCCGACACGCGACGCTCGCACGCCATGAAAGGTTGGTGGCATACCAGGAGGCGTGGCGATGCCGGGAACGAAGGCGACCCCGCTCGGCGAAGCCGAACCCGCGGCGCTGATCGTGTCGCGGGGCACGCGGCTGCAGGATCTCCGCGTGCCGGAGCGACGCAGCGTAGCCTTTCGCCTTACAGACCGACGGCCGACGGCTCGGTAGGCTTCTGCTCGAGGGCGACATCGGCGCACTGAACGACCGACATGCGAGAGCGATGCCTCGCGCCGAGCCGGCCCTCCTGAGCCTCTCGGGAGGTGGACCATGTCGGACATGACCTCGGTGTACTCGTCGAGAAGGCACGCGCCGCCGATCGTCGAGCCGAAGGCGGACTACTCCCTGTCCATCAGGCTGTACGCGGACTACGAGCAGGTCGTCGACTTCAGAATGCCGGGAGTGGCGGTGCTGGGGCTGGACGAGTGTCCGCCGGCGGGACATGGCTGGGGACCGTCGCCCGCTCATCTGGTCGGTGCGGCGCTCGGCGCGTGTCTTGGCGCTCGCCTGCTGGCATGGCTTCGCGAACGAGGTGTCGATGTAGACGACATGCGGACGGACGTCACCGGATCGTTCGGCCGAGGTGCCGACGGAGAGCGCCGCATCGCTGGCATCTCGGTCCAGCTCTCTCCGATCATGGCATCGACACGATCCGTCGCCATGATCTCGCCTGCGGAGCTGCGCCAGGGCAGCATCGTCGCGCAAAGCCTCGCGGCAGACATCGACCTCAACCTGTCGATTACTCCGGAGGTACGAGTTCAACCACCGCTCGTGCCGCAGACCGACGGTCTCTCGCTTTCGGTGCTCACGGCGGCCAAGCGGAAGCGGGGTGGCGGGTGGACGACGACGGGCTTGGCCAGATGAGCGCACACCCTCCCGCGCATAGTCAGCGCCAGCTCCACGCGGCCCCGCCACAGGCGCTCCATCTCGCGTCGTGCGCACGCAGGCGCGACATCGTGGTGATCGCCGCATCGGCCGGTGGCGTGCTGGCGTTGCTCGAGATCGTCGCGGGCTTGCCCGCTGACTTCGAGACGCCGATCGCCATCGTGCTCCACCGCACGCCGAATCCGCCGCGCCTGCTCGACAAGCTGCTCTCGAGGCGATGCCATCTGCGAGTCGTCGAGGCCGCGACGGGAGACGCGCTCGCGCCGCGGACGATCTTCATCGCGCCGCCCAATGGTCACCTGAGCGTGCGGCCGGACAGCACGTTCGTCGTGGAGGACGGGCGCCGAATCAATCATCTCCGCTCATCGGCGAACCCCCTGTTCGACTCCGCCGCCGAAGTCTTCGGCGCAGGCGTGGTCGCGGTGGTGCTGAGCGGCACCGGACGAAACGGTGCTCGGGGCGTGGCCGCGATCAAGGAACGCGGAGGAACTGTCCTCGTGCAGAACGAGGCGACGTCGACGTTCTTCGAGATGCCGGCTGCCGCCATCCAAACCGGTGCGGTGGACTTCGTGCTCCCCCTCGATCAAATCGCGAGCGCGCTCGGCGTGCTGTGCACTCCCAACGTGCCGCAATCCTCGACGGCCACAGGCTGAGGCACGCTCGTGCTGCACGGTCGCATGTCAGGTGAACAGCGATACTCTCGCCCGGGCACGGACGGACAGGCGCCGTCGGTCCATCCGGATTTCGCCATGCGACTGGTGGAGTGGGGCATCGACTCGATCAGCGTCAACGCGGATGCGATCGAGCGCACTCGCCGGAACGTCGCCATCGCGGAGCAGCGCGTGCTGCTCGCAGCAGCACGTGCATCCAGTGCCACTCGGAGGATGCCATGAGCACGGTCCACATTCACCTTCTGCTGAACCACGTGCCAGTGATCGGTGCGGTGATCGGCCTCGCCTTGCTGGGCGTGGCCATTCTGCGGCGTAGCGACGAGCTGGCACGGGTGACGTTCTGGCTGTACGCGCTGCTCGGCGCGGCGTCCGTCGTCGTGTATCTCACCGGCGAGCCCGCAGAGGAAGCGGTTGAAAACCTTGCTGGAGTGTCCAAGGCGCTCATCGAGCAGCACGAAGAGTCGGCACTCGTCGCGACGATCGCGATGGGAGCGGCGGGCGCGCTGGCGCTACTGGCCACTTTCGTGTTCAGACGCAAGGCGATCCCGCGACCGGTCGTGGGCGGAGGCTTCGTGATGGCGTTGCTGATCACCGGCTTGATGGGATACACCGCCAATCTCGGTGGGCAGATACGGCACACGGAGATCAGCGCCGGCGCCGTGCCATCCGTCGAGACCTCTCGGGCGCGATCGGGGGTCGAGAAGGACGAGGACTGACGGCGCCGCGAGAAGCGTCGCGCGGAGCACATCACACCAATGGAGGATCGAGTCATGACCCAGACTCTCGAAATCGTATCCGTCGCACCATCCGCTCCCGTGGTTCCTCCGCTGGCGGGCCCGATCATCGCGGCCGTGGGCGGAGTGGATCCGGAGAGCGTGCTGCGCGCCGCGCGCGTGCTTGCGCCGGCGTCCACCGAGGGCGTCGTGGCGGTCTCGGTGCTCACCCCACTCCCCGTCGCCATACCGGGTGAGAGCGAGTGGATGATCCCGCCCGGATTCGAGGAGGAACGATTCGCGGATTGCTTCTCCCAGCTCGCCCAGCGCCTGGACGCGTTCGGTGGAGCCGCGACGTCGTGGACCAGAAAGGTCGTGCGTGGATCGCCCGCCAGCGCGCTCACGGATCTGGCGCGCGAGCAGCACGCGGCGATGCTCGTCCTCGGCATCGGCCGCCATCGCCCGCTCGATCGAATCTTCGGGGCGGAGACCGCGCTTCGTACGATTCAGCGCGCGCCGTGTCCGGTGCTGGTCGTGCATCCGAGCTTCGACGGGCCCTTTCACGATGTCGTGATCGCGACCGACTTCAGTGCCGCGAGCATGTCGGCGGCTCGGGCCGTGATCCCGATGCTCAGCCCCGCGGCCACGCTGCACGTCGTGCACGTCTGGGCGCCGAGCAACCGTCTCGACGTCGCCGCCGACGAAGCCTACGTGAAGTCCCTGCCCGAGAGCTTCCGGCGCTTCATCGAGACTCTCGCGGTGCCCACAGGTGTGACGGTGAAGACGATCGTTCGCGAGGGAAAGCCCGCCGAGCGTGTGCTCGACTACGCAGACATGCACCACGCCGACCTCGTCACCGCCGGCCGGCATGGGCGAAACTTCCTCCAGCGGCTCCTGGTCGGAAGTCAGACGAGCGCGCTCGTGCGCGCTGCGGAGCGGTCACTCCTCATCGCGCCGGAGCCGCCCTTCGCCGAGCGTGATCGGCTGCGGCTGATGCTCACCGGCTCGACGGAGAGCAGGGACCCGACCGAGTGGGAGTCGCAGCTCCGCGGTTTCAGCCAACGGAACCACGGTCGTTCGACCGTGGTCGAGGTGGACGACCTGATGTTCAGCGCGCAGGTCGTCGAGTCGGGGTACGTATTGCTCGGAGCGGCGTACGATCCAAAGTCGAAGCGGATCGAGCTCACGCTCGGGGACGCCGCGCAAGGTGCGCGTCGCGTGACTCGCACGATGGGTGCGGTGGACTCCATCACGATCCAGGCCGATGAGACGGGCCGAGACGAGGGGATGCGGATCAGCCACGGAGGCGGGCACACGGCGCTCACGTTCCTCGGCGAGTGAGTGATCTCGCATGGAAAGAGCCGGCCCAACATGGGCCGGCTCTTTACGTTGTGGGTTCGTCGGCAAGATGACGCGCTGGTGCGCGTCTTGGCTCGCTTCGCGGCACCCCACTCCGCCGTGCGCCGCCAGCTCGCCATCACCGCCCGCCCTCATCACGGTCAGGCCGGGCGACGAGTCCTCACCCAGCGGCCGCCTTCTCGAGACGAGCGAGCGCCCGTTCCTACGGCTCGGATCACTGCATGGCGCGCACGCGGTCACCGTCCCGCAGGGCATCCTGTCCTCAGCCTTCGGGCTCGTCGCCCTTCCGCCGATCTACTTCGCCTACGTCGGCGGGGTGACGGTGTGCTACCTGGCCCTCGTCGAGGTCGTCAAGCGGCGCACGATGTTACCCGCACTGGCCTGACGTCGTGGCGTGCGCGGATGCGACGGGCAGCTGTCCACCAATGCCGGACAGCGAACGCTACGCACCGCGGCGATCGTAGAAGGGGACATCAGGCGACCCACGCTCGTAGCTGGAGGCACTCATGGGAACCCATGCCATTCCGCTCAAGGCCAGCGCGCCATACCCGGTTCAAGTCCGCGTCACGCCTTCGCTGGACGACCGCAATCGGCTCACCACGGCATTTCGGTTCATCCTCGCCATCCCGCACCTGTTGCTGGTCGGCGGACCGATCGCCGCCGCGATGACGTGGAGCCGGACCTCCGAGGCCGGGGTCGATCACTCCTGGAGTGCCGGCGCCGGTGCCGGTGCACTCGGCGCCGTCGCCTTCGTCTGCGCGCTCATCGGGTGGTTTGCGATCGTGTTCATGGGAAGCGCGCCGGACGGACTGCTGAAGCTCAGCGCATTCTATCTGCGCTGGCGCGTCCGCGCCTCGGCGTACGTCGCCCTGCTGCGCGACGAGTATCCACCGTTCGGCGATGCGGACTATCCGGCGGAAGTCGAGCTCCCCGTGGTAGTGGGCCCACGCGACCGACTCTCGGTGGCGTTCCGCCCGATCCTCGTGATTCCGCATCTACTCGCGGTCTGGGCGATCGGGTTCGCGTGGGGCATCACGACGATCATCGCCTGGTTCGCCATCCTCTTCACCGGTCGGTATCCGAGGGCGCTCTACCAGTTCGGGACGGGCGCACTGCGCTGGACCACGCGGGTGGAAGCGTACCTCCTCCTGCTCACTGACGAATATCCACCGTTCACGCTGGAGTGATGGGCTGGCGCCGGCGAACGATCGTACCGGCAACTGGACCGGGTCACCGAAAGGGAGGCGCACATGCGACCGCCATTCACCACCGAGCAGTTCTTCGACGTCTTCCGATTCTACAATCTGGCCGTCTGGCCGGTGCAGCTGGTGCTCGTCGCTCTCGCGCTCGTTCTGGTCGCACTGGCACTGGCTTCGCCGCGAGCCTCGCGATTCGTCATCGTGGGACTGGCGGCGCTCTGGGCGTGGATGGCGATCGTGTACCATCTGGCCTTCTTCGCCATGCTCACGCCAGCTGCCTACGTCTTCGCCGGAGCCTTCCTGGTCGAGGCCGCGCTGCTCGCATGGCACGGGCTACGGACGCGGCGATTGCACTTCGCGCTCCCCCGAGAGACGTCGGCGACCGTCGTCGGCGCTGCGCTGATCGCGTTCGCGCTCATCGTGTATCCGGCGCTCGCCTACGAATTGGGCCAGCGTTATCCCGCGATGCCGACGTTCGGACTACCGTGTCCGACCGTGATCTTCACCTTCGGACTTCTCACGTGGTGCGTTCGCCCGATTCCTCGCAGCGTGCTCTGGATCCCGGCCGCGTGGGCGCTCCTCGGCAACTTGGCCGCGGTCAACCTCGGCGCGCGGGAGGATTTCGGGCTGCTGCCGGCGGCGCTCCTGGCGCTCGCCTTCATGCTCTGGCCGAGGAAGCGACGCGCAACAGTCGCGCCCCGTACGGACCGACCACTCCAACTCGGGTTCTAGGAGCCACGAACGATGCGAACCACTGACGGCGTCACCATCGAAGGCTACGTGCGGGAGGGCTTCGAGCCGGTCCGCGATGCCTTCGCCGAGAATTTCTCGCAGCGTCACGAGCTGGGTGGCGCGTGTTGCGTATTTCGCGGTGGCGAGAAGGTGGTGGACCTCTGGGGCGGCGTGCGCAACCGCGACACGGGCGAGCCGTGGGAGGAGAACACCATGGTCCTCGTCTACTCGGCGACCAAGGGCCTGGCGGCGATGACGCTCGCGCTCGCGCATTCGCGCGGCTGGCTCGATTATGACGAGCGCGTCGCCCACTACTGGCCCGAGTTCGCGCAGCAGGGAAAGGAGGCGATCACCGTGCGACAGCTCCTGGCGCACCAGGCGGGCCTCTTCGCGATCGAGGAGCCCGTCGACGTCGACCTGGTCGCCGATCTCGATCGGCTGGCGGTCGTTCTCGCGCGCCAGAAGCCTGCGTGGCCACCTGGCCAGCGCCAAGCGTATCATGCGCTGAGCCTCGGCTTCTACGAGGGCGAGCTGCTCCGTCGCATCGATCCTCTGCACCGCACCCTGGGACAGTTCTTCCAGGACGAGATCGCCACTCCGCTGGGACTCGATGTCTACCTCCGCTTGCCCGAGTCGATTCCCAACTCCAGGCTGGCGACGTTGGCGAAGCCCAGCCCCACGTCGATGCTGCTGCACTTCCCGATTCGCCTGACGCTGAGTGCGATGAGCCACCGCTCGAACATCTATCGGGCGCTCGTGGTGAATCCCGGCTCGGAGATCGTGCACGACAGCGAGCGCGTCTACGTGCGCAATCTCGAGGTGCCGTCCGGTGGCGGCATCGGCACCGCGCGCGCGATCGCTCACGCGTACGGCGCCTTCGCCACTCGCGGAGCGGAGCTGAACCTCCGTGCCGAGACGCTCGAGGCGCTCGCCGCGCCAGCGATCCCGTCGGCCCACGGATTCTTCGATGAATGCCTGAAGGGCGACGTGCGATTCTCGCTGGGATTCATGAAGCCCAGTCCAGCGTGGCCGTTCGGCAGCGAGTCGTCGTTCGGATCACCGGGATCGGGCGGTTCTCTGGGCTTCGCCGATCCCGAAGCCGGCATCGGCTATGGGTACGTGACCAGCCAGATGGGAACGACCCTCACCGGCGATCCACGCGACGTGGCGCTGCGCCATGCGGTGTACTCGTGCATCGGTCGGCCGGAGTATCCCGAGCTCGAGAGGACGGTGGAGCACTCGGCCGCCTGAGTTCCATTCGGTGTTGACAGTGAGTGCCTGACAGCCGCAATCCGCATCTCGCAGCATCGTTCGCCGAGGAGCGGGTCGGCGTGCCGTGCCTCGTGCCGTGCCTCGCGGGGCTGCATGCCAGCTGACCGCGCAGTGAACAACGAGAGGATGTATGCAGACGTCCCAGATCCACATTCCCGAGTCGACGCGCTGCGCAACGAGCTCCCGCGCATGCTCGAGGAGCACACGGCGATCCGTGCCGCCACGAGACGGCTCGGCGAGGTTGCGATGGCCGAGGGCAACGCCGAGGTCGTGCTCCTCACGGAGAATCTCGCGCGTCATGCGCAAAGCGAGGAGGAGTTGTTCTACCCTGCAGCCGTGCTCATTGGTGATCTGGTACGTGCACGCTCCCGTGCGTCCGTGCTCGCCTGACAGACGTTCGCTGAGGGTGAGACCATCATGGGGCACGATCAGGAGGACCCATGTGGACCACTCTATTCAACGACCGGCGTGACGCGGGTGAGCGGCTCGGCGAGCTGCTACGTCCACTCGGCTCGTCCCCGGGCTTCGTCGTAGTCGGCTTGCCACGGGGCGGTATCCCGGTGGCGTTCGAGGTAGCGAGCCAAATTGGTGCCCCGCTCGATGTCTGCGTCGTGCGGAAGCTCGGCGTTCCAGGTCACGAAGAGGTCGCAATGGGAGCCATCGCGACGGGCGGGGTGCAGACGCTGAACGCGACGACGATACGCGGCTTGCACATCACGCCCGAGGCGATCAGGCGTACCCTGGACCACGAGCGGCGGGAATTGGAGCGGCGCGAGCGAACATACCGCGACGGACACCCGCCGGTCGATGTTCACGGGCGCACGGTGATCCTCGTCGACGACGGCCTGGCCACGGGTGCGTCGATGACGGCCGCAGTCACCGCGCTTCGCCAGCGCGGGCCGCGCGCAATCGTCGTTGCCGTTCCGGTCGCGTCCCCATCGGCCTGCGCGGAGCTCCGACATGTGGCCGACGGCTGCGTCTGCATCCTCACCCCTGAACCGTTCGAGGGAGTGGGTCGCTGGTACGCCGATTTCTCCGAGACCACCGATGATGAAGTGCGGCAGCTTCTCGCAGCGGCTCGGTCGCGAGAATCAGCCGATGCGGCGGAAGGCGTGGAATACATGGTGTGAGGCCGGCCACCGAGACGACCTCGATGATCTCAGCGCGCCGCGAGCACCCGGCGTCGGCTCGCGGCTTCGGCCTCGAGACGCCCGCACATGATGTCGCAGAGCCTGAAGACATCCTCGCCAGCGAGGCCGTAGTACACGAACAGCCCCTCCTTGCGCCGCATGACGAAGCCCGCGGCATGGAGAACGCGAAGATGTTTCGACACGTTCGCCGTGCCGAAGCCCGTCGCCTCTACGAGCTCGCCCACCGTCTGCTCGCCTTTTCGCAGCGCGATCATGATGTGCAGGCGCGCCGGTTCCGCGAGGGCGCGGAATCGCTCCGCGACGAGATCGATCTGCTCAGGGGTGAGGCGAGTCCTGGCCATGATGCTGCTACTCCGGTCAACTGAATAGTACGAGCTTACCTCGTCGGCCCGTCGAGGAATAGGCCTCGACGATGCAGCGGCTCAACCGCTGTCCGCTCACGCGGTGCTCGGCATCGGCACTGCATCGATCGATGCCGACTGTTCATTAGCGGACGCGGCGACCGGGTGTCCCGCGCGCTCCCATGCCTCGATGCCACCGATCAGATCACGCACGTTCGTACGGCCCAGCGCCTGCAGCACGCTGGCAGCGATCGCCGACCGCGCGCCGGACTGGCACTGCAGGACCACGGACTTGTCGGCGGGCAACTCGCTGAGTCGCACGGACAGCTCTCCCAACGGGATGTTGATCGAACCCGGGAGGTGGCCGGCAGCCCACTCGGCGCGACCCCGCACGTCGAGCACGATCGCTTTCTTCTCGTCCAGCACACTGGCCAGCTCCGATACGGTGCTCTTCGGCACGGCCTCGAGCTCGCGCCCGCTGGCCCTCCAGGTGCCAAGTGCGTCCGCGCCGAAGATCCCCGCGACCCGGTCGAGTCCGATCATCGCGAGATCGCGCATCGCGCCCTCGACGCAGTGCGGGCACGCGGCGTGGTTCACCAGGAGGAAGACGTCGCGGTCGTACGGCAGGAGCCAGCCGGCCCACGTCGTGAAGCGCTCGTCCAGCGGGATGTTGAGGACGCCCGGCGCATGCCCCGCGGCA
>DATFOL010000040.1:0-6812 GCA_035265545.1 Gemmatimonadaceae bacterium
CACGCATTCCACGGAGCCCTCCCACGCCGCACAGTGAAGTGCCGTGCCGGAGTCGTGACCCGGTGTTCGGGGATCGAAGCCGAGGTCCAGCATCAGCGCGACCGCCTTCGCGTCGCCGTGCCACGCCGCGTCGGCGATGGCACGGCGATCCTCGCGCCGCATGGACGCCATGACGTCCGGATGCTCGCGCAACACCGCTCTCGCCGCCGCCTCGTCGCCCAGCTGGCAGGCGAGCAGGAATCGCCGAACCGGCGAAGCGTCGTTCATCATGACCTGCAGTGTGTCGCGCTGCCCGAACTGCGCGGCGACGTCCAACGGCGTCCGACCGTCGCCGATCGTCCAGAAGTAGATGTGGTGGTCGCTGGGCGGCCGCTTGCCGTAGTCGCCTCGACCCGTTCGCAGCTCGAGCAGCCCGGGCTCGCGATCGAGCATCGTACGCGCGCGATCGGTGAGTCCGAGCGCCGCCACGAGGAAGATGTCCGCCGCGGCTCCGCGCTCGACGAGATACCGCGCGAGCTCGTAGCGGCCGGCATCGCGCGTGTGATCGAGCATCCACTGCGCTGGAGTCGAGCGATGATCCACGTCGCGTGCGTCGATGTCGGCGCCCGCCGCGAGCAGGAGATCGATCGCCTGGCGCGACTGGGCGAAGTGGAGCGGTGTCTGGCCGTCGCCTCCGCGCTGGTGCACGCACGCCGGGTCGTTGGCGATCATCTCGGTGAGCAGGTCGACACTATCGAGATGCGCCGCGGCACACGCGTCGGGAACGGCACCCGCCGCGAGCAGTCGCTCGGCGGCCGCTCCCGTGGCGACGTGCAGCGCGTGGAACCCTCCGGCCCACCACTCGCTTCGGCGATTCGGGTCGGCACCGAACTCCAGCAGCACGTCGACCATCGCGGGATCGTTCGCGAACGCGACGATGGCCGGCGAGTCGAAGGAGAAGATCGGGTCGTTGACCCGCGCCCGGAGCGCCGGGTGACTCGAGAGAAGTCGCCGGATGGCGTCCACGTCGCGGCGCGCGAACGCGTGGTGCGCGAGCTCCTCGGGGGACTGTGTCGCCTCGGTGACCGACTCGATGTGTCGCTTGAGCGAGGCCCAATCGACGAAGCCGTACTCGCGCGCGAGCACGAACTGCGCATCGGCGAGCGAGATCTGGCGCTTGTCCGGGAGCACCGCGCGAACGCGGGCGCGCGACTCGGCATCTCCCTCGACGAAGCGCTCGAGCAGCTCCTTCGCCTGCTTGCCCTGCTGGGCGAGATCCGGACGGCGCGGAAGGGTACGACGAAACGATGACGACATGGGACGCCTCCTTCGTTTACGGCCGGCGTCCGCACGATCGGCCCGAAGAGGGCGCGATGATTCGCACTGCATCAGAGGTGGGCGCAGCCCTTTCCGCGGACCGGAGGCGTCCCGAACGCCGAAGGGGAAAAGTACGGCTCGCGTTCGGACGGACAAGTGGTGGCCCTGTCGGACGCTGCGCGCTACGGCGTGGGCGTATAGTCCACCACGAATGCGGCATCGAACACACCGCTGCCGCCGAGCAGGGTGCCGAACGCTTTGTGCGCCGGATGAACGAGATACACGTCGCGCGCGGCGGCGTTCGTGAACGTCAGCTGGTAGACGTGCGTGAACCCCTGGTTGAGCTTCTCCGGGCTGTTGTTCACGCCGTGCTCGAAGGCGAGGATTCCCGGGATCTGATCCTTCAGCGCCGCGAACGCCTCCGTGATCTGGCGGATCTTCTCCGCGCTCGCGTCCGGCTTGTACCGGAACACCACGACGTGACGGACAGTGGCGGCGGGCAGCGTTGCCGTCACTGGCCGCGACGCGGGAGCCGCGCTGCAGGCAAGGGTGGCGAAGCCGACGAGGCAGGTGATCAGGGTTGTGCGCATGGTCTCGAGTGGACGTGGGCTGATCCTGGATATCTAACGACCCCCGGGGCAGCCTGGGCGGAATGCCCTGCGATGTCGAGACGGCGTGTTCGGCTCCGACTTCATGATGAGAGGCCGACATCGACCGGATGCGGCCGCATTCCATCAGAACCGGAGAGACCGATGCGCAAGGTGATCGTGAACGAGTTCGTGACACTCGACGGTGTCGTGCAGGCCCCGATCAGCCCGGAGGAGGACCGGACGGGCGGCTTCGCCCACGCTGGCTGGCACGTGCGCCACACGGCTGACCAGACCTTCCAGCGGTGGGCGGTGGGGAACCTCGGCAGCGCGGGCGGTTTCCTGTTCGGGCGCCGCACCTACGAGATCTTCGCGGCCCACTGGCCCAACGCGGGCCCGGAAGAGCAGGTCCTCGCCGAGCCGCTCAACACGCGTCCCAAGTACGTCGCCTCCACCACGCTCACCGAGCCCCTCGCGTGGCAGAACTCGGTGCTCCTCGGCGCCGACGTCGCCAGGGCCGTCGCCGCGCTCAAGCGGGAGGACGGAGGCGACCTCCTGGTGATCGGGAGCACGGAGCTGGTGCGCACCCTGCTCGAGCATGCGCTGGTCGACGAGCTCCGGCTGATGATCGACCCCGTCCTGGTGGGCGGCGGCAAGCGTCTCTTCCCGGACGACGGCGCGCTCCGTACCCTGCGGCTCGCCGACAGCACGGTGACGACGACGGGCGCAATCATCACGACCTACGTCCCCCTCCCCCTCGAGGAGAACGCATGAGATACATCCTCATGATGCACGCCCCGCACGGCGACGGCGAATACGAGATCCTCACCTCATGGACGCCGGAGGATCTGAAGGCCCACCTGGACTACTGGCACGATCTCAATCGTGCGCTCATCGACTCGGGCGAGATGGTGGGTGTCGAGGCGCTCACCCCGCCCGGACAGGCGAAGCTCGTGCGCGCCGGGAAAGACGGCATGCCGGCCATCACCGATGGACCGTTTCCCGAGATGAAGGAGTTCCTCGCCGGCTACTGGATCGTGGACGTCGATCGGCCGGAGCGCGCATACGAGATCGCGGCGAGGGCCTCGGCGGCACCTGGACCAGGCGGTGCGCCGCTCTTCATGCCGATCGAGGTGCGACAGGTCATGCGCTCCCCGATCGCGGAGATGTGAGCGCGGGCTCCGCGGCTCGCACCATCGGGCACCTGCTGCGCGACCTCGCGCCGCGGGTGCTCGGCGTGGTCGCGCGGCGTCACGGCGACTTCACCGCCGCCGAAGACGCCGTGCAGGAGGCGCTCGTGGCCGCGGCGGCACAGTGGCCGGTGGACGGAGTACCGGCCAACCCGAGTGGCTGGCTCCACCACGTCGCAGTGCGCCGCCTCACGGATCACGTGCGCAGTGAAGGGGCACGTCGTCGTCGCGAGGACAGCGTCGCGAGCGAGCTCTGGGCGGAGTGGGCGTTCGTGCCGCCGCCCGATGCGGAGCTCGACGACGAGCGGGACGATGCGCTCTTGCTCCTCTTCATGTGCTGTCATCCCGCGTTGACGCCGCCGTCGGCCATCGCGCTCACGCTTCGCGCGGTCGGTGGACTGACCACGGGGGAGATCGCGAGCGCGTTCCTCGTCCCCGCGGCCACGATGGCACAACGGATCAGCCGCGCGAAGCAGAGCATCCGCAGCTCGGGAGTGCCGTTCGCCGCGCCCAGTGATGAGGAGCGAGCCACGCGATTGAACGCCGTGTTGCACGTGCTCTACCTCATGTACAACGAGGGCTACACGAGTAGCGCCGGCCCCGACCTGCAGCGGCCCGACCTCTCGAACGAGGCGATCAGGTTGGCGCGGATGCTCCGAGGCATCGTACCGGACGCCCCTGAGGTGACCGGGCTGCTCGCCCTGATGCTGCTCACCGATGCGCGCCGAGCCGCGCGCTCGGGACCGAGCGGTGAGCTGATCCCGCTCGACGAGCAGGATCGCGCCCGGTGGAACCGTGCGCTGATCGACGAGGGGATCGCGCTGCTCTCGAACGCGCTGCCGCGAGGAGCGATCGGCCCGTATCAGCTTCAGGCGGCGATCGCCGCGGTGCACGACGAGGCCGCGCGCACGGAGGACACCGACTGGGTCCAGATCCTCGCGCTCTACGGGCTACTCGAGCGGATGTCGGAAAATCCGATGGTATCGCTCAATCGCGCGGTGGCCGCCGCTATGGTACACGGAGCCGCAACGGGGATTCGCATGCTCGACGCTCTCGACGCCGACGCGCGGATTGCCGGCCACTATCGGCTCGACGCGGTGCGCGGCCATCTGCTCGAGATGGCTGGAGAGCACGAGCGCGCGGCGGCGCACTACCGGGCGGCGGCGGCTGCGACGGCGAACGTGCCGGAGCGGGATTATCTCGTGCGCAAGGCCGCCGCGTGCCGGCCGCGCTGAGCCTGCGTTTCTGCTGCCGTGTTGCGGGAAGTCGCGCGATGTGCCCCGCGGCCGAAATCGGCCGCGGGGCACCGAGATCATTTCGCGTTGCGCGTACAGGTGCCGCCCGCCGTGGTCGTCGCGATGGGATAGAACCGCATCTGCGCGAGCCTGAGTCCTGAGTTGTCGTACTGCCAGAAGTAATCTGTCCCGAGGTCGGAGAAGAGCGGCACGAGTTGCAGCGTGGTGACGAGCGGATCGGCGTCGACGTCGGCGCACACCTGCAGGAGCCCCTTGCTCACGTCGACGAACTTCTGGCCGCCCGCAACGCGGTTGAGACTGACCGTGAGCTCGCCGGAGTTACACCACGTCGTTGCCGTGGAGAGCTCGGTGAAACACGACGCCATTGACGCCGAGCCGCCTGGCTTGCCCCCGGCGCGCACCCAGACCGAATAGGCGAGCTGGCCGGTGCCGTTGTCCGGGTTGGGAAGCTGGAACGCGGCTGTGCCGTCCGTACCGTTGGCGTCCAGGACCTGATACGAACCTTCCGTCAGGTTGATCTTCGTGGAGCCGACCAGATCGACGAAGATGCGTCCGCCGTTGCCACCGCTGAAGTCCACTGATTTGTCCTTCGGCACTCCGATGATGTTGAGGTTGAAGTGTGCGCCACTCGGAGCGCCGTTGCCGGTCGCCAGTGCTGATTCGCCTGATAGCGAGGGCGTCGCGCCCGGTGCAGTCGCTGAGGTGTCGCAGCCGGTGAGCGCCAGGACGGCGAGCGTGGCGAATGTCGTGACTGCGCCGAATTGCGTGCGAGTCGCATGCATGAGGGGCCTCTCTGGTATGTTCGGCGACCCGACCGGCATGGCGCACGCTCGGTGATCAGTCGAGCGTGCGCGGTAGCCTCGTGGCTTTGCGTCCCCGGCTTTCACCGGGTTTGCCCTTGTCGTACGCCCGCGGACGGATGCCGTCGGGCGGAGCGATCATGCCCAGGAAAAGGGTGCTGCGGTGGACAGAAGCTACGGCTGACTCAGCCGTTCGCGGTGTGGCGTAGATCACATTTGGATTGCTCCGCCCCGGCCCATGTCCTGATTTCGTGCCAGTTGTCGCCTAGTAGGTGGCCAGAGACGGAATGAGTGCAGCCATGCATAGCCTCCATACGTTCACCGCCCCGCTTGTTGCCGTTGCGCTCGCCCTCGGTTGTCGCGAGTCACCCACCAGCGTGCGCGTCCCGACCGATCGACCCGATCGACCGCGCTTTCACGAGCAGGACCCCAGCGATCCGGGCGCGACCGGACCCGACGTCCGCAGCAAGAATGTGAAGCTCCTGGCGAGCGTGGCCGGGACCGCGTCGCGCACCTCGACCGACCTCGCGTTCGCCGGTCGATACGTGTACGCCGGTGACTACGGCGGCTTCCGCATCATCGACGTCTCCGATCCAGAGAGTCCGCGGATCGTGAGCGATGTCGCCTGCAGCGGCGCCCAGGGCGACGTCTCCGTGTACGGCACCCTGCTCTTCCAGTCGGTCGACGTGCGCCAGACCACCAGGGACTGCACCAGCGTCGACGCGCCCCTCGACGCGCTCACGGAGTTTGAAGGGATTCGAATCTTCGACGTGAGCAACCCGGCGAGTCCGCAACTGCTCGACTTCGTGCTGACGCCATGCGGGAGCCACACCCACACGCTCGTGCCCGATCCCTCACGAAATCGCGTGCTCGTCTACGTCTCGTCGTATCCGGCGACGAGCCTCGCCGGCCCTCCTTGCACAACGGCCGACGGGTTCGGGTACATCTCGATCGTCGAAGTGTCGCTTGCCAATCCCGCCGCCACGCCGAAGAAAGTGTGGCAGTACTTCCTCGACGCGGGCACCGAGTCGTACTCGACGGCGGGGTTCCAAGTCACGGGATGTCACGACATCACCGTGTTCCTCGAGATCAAGCGCGCGGCCGCTGCCTGCCTGAGTGAGACGCAGATGTGGGACATCAGCGACCCTGAGAAGCCCCGGTTCCTCTGGCGGTTCGACGACCTGGCCGTGAACCGGCTCAACGACGACATCTGGCACTCGGCCGCGTTCAGCTGGGACGGAGAGACGGTCGCGTTCGGCGACGAGTCCGGCGGCGGGGGCGACGCACGATGCACCAACCCGAACGACCAGCAGGGGCGTATCTGGTTCCTGAGCGTAGAGACGGGCGCGCTCCTCGGCAGCTACAAGATCCCACGGGCCGAGTCGGGCAAGTGCACCGCCCACAACTTCAACTTCCTCCCGCTGCCGAAGGGGCGGCGAGTGCTCGTGTCGGCGTACTACACGGGCGGGACGACGATCGTCGACGTCGACAAGCTGCTCGGCGGCGCCACCGCCGCGGCGGCGGAGGTGGGCGTCTTCCGGCCGGCCGGGGGCCGCGTGTGGTCGTCGTACTGGTACAACGGGTTGGTCTATACGAACGACATGCTCCGCGGTGTCGACGTCCTGCTGCTAAGCGACAACGTTCGCAGTGCGGCGCGACAGCTGCCGTACTCGAACCCGCAGA
>DATFOL010000041.1:0-7901 GCA_035265545.1 Gemmatimonadaceae bacterium
CAATCCCTGGCTCGATCGGTTCTACGCCGGCGGGCCGGAAGCGATGCGCGCGACGGCGCTCACCCTGCAGCTCCACTTCCTCGCGACGCGGTTCGAGAGCATGCGTCGGATGCGCGGCGCCGGCGGCAGCTGGGTGCTCGACCGCACCTGGTACGAGGACGCCGAGATCTTCGCACGCGGCCACTACGACGAAGGGCTGATGTCGGAGCTCGAGTGGGAGCTCTATCGCCGGCTGTACGTGGAGCTGCTGCACTCGCCCGCGGCGCGCCCTCCCCGGCTCCTCGTCTACCTGCACGCGCCGTTGGAGACGATCGTCGAGCGGATCCGCGCGCGCGGCCGGGCGAAGGAACGGGACACGGCGGACGACTACTGGGCGGCGCTCCACGCCCGGTATGAGCGGTGGATCACGCGGTTCCGTGCCTGCCCCGTGCTCAGCCTGGACGTGCGGGAGTATGATCTCGTCGCCGATCCGGCGGCGATCGATGCCATCGCCGCGAGCGTGCGTGCGCGGCTCGAGCCCGAGCTGCCGCAGACCGAGCTGTTCCCGGGCGCACTGCGCGCCAGGCCGGAGCCGGGTGGCGTGACCGTGTGAGCCGTCGGTCGTGACCCAGTCGGGCACCGAACTCCGCCTCGCGTGTACGACAGTTCCGACGGCTCCCTCCGCACTCCCCGCCATGCACTCACTCATTCGATTTCTGCCCGCTCTCTCGGCGCTCGCGCTGCTGGCCGCGTGCCGGGACCGTGCGAGCACCGACTCCGGCGCGACCGATTCGGCTCTCGTCCGCGATCTCGCCATGGCGCAGCGTGAGGCACCGCCGCAGACCGTGTTCAACGATGCGCCCGTCGGCGGCGCGATGACTGGCACCGTGGCGCCTGCCCCGCCCACGCCGCGCCGTGCCCCCGCGCCGAGGCGCGAGTCGCCGACTGCGCCGGTCGTGCGCACGCCCCGCCCTGCGCCGTCCACACCCGTCGAGCGCGCTCCGAGCCCCGCTCCGCCGAGCACCACGGCGTCCGCGCCCGGACCGGCGCCCGGCGTCATCGGCGTCGGTGCACGGGTGGGGATGACGACGAACGGCCGGACGTGCACGTCCGCCCTCGTCGGCGACAAGTTCACCGCCACGGTGTCCGCCGCCACCGTCGGGAGCAACGGCGCGGTCATCCCCGCCGGCTCGACGGTGGTGCTCGAGGTGATCTCGGTGGAGCACGCCGACCCCGTCGAGATGAGCCGGATCCGCTTCCACGTACGCGCCATCGACGTGAACGGCGAGCCCCTTCCCGCCGACGGCGAGGTGACGACGCTGGGTCAGATGGAAGTGGTGCGCGTGTCGAAGGGCAACGACCGCACGAAGGTGGTCGGCGGCGCCATCGCCGGCGCGGTGCTGGGGGGCATGATCGGCAAGAGCACCAAAGGCACGGTGATCGGCGCGGCTGCGGGTGCGGCGGCCGGCACCGCGGCGGCGAAACGATCGCAGCGGAGCGAGGCGTGTTTGCCCGAGGGGAGTGAGCTGACGCTCACGCTGTCGCGCGAGATCGTGGTGCGGCGCGAGGGGACGCTGTGAGGACGCCCTGAAAACGCTGCAGCCATGAGCCAGGACTGAGCGCGATCGCACGCATCCAGCGGGGGCGGTGATGTTCACCGCCCCCGCTGGCGCTTACCGGGTACCTGGATCGTTCACGATCACCGGATCGGGGCTCTGAAAGCTCGTGCCATCGAATTCCACGGTCACATTGTACGAGTAGGCCTTGCGCGTCTGGTCGCGAAACTCGTCGTTGATCTGAAGGGTGTTCCCATTCCCCACGACGGTCGATGAGAATTGGCTCAACGTGTCGTCCTTGACTTCCGCGTCTCGAAACTTCCATCGCTGCGACGCCGGCCGCTGAACCAGAACGATCTTCCCCGCGGCCCTCATCGTCACGCTTTCGTTGTCGAACGTGAACTGCGGATTCGCTGACGGGTCGAAGCTAACGCCTACGGTCGGGTTGCCTTGCACTGAAGGTCCTCCGGATGGGGGGAGAGCTCGATGCGAGTGTGGCTATGCCACCCCCGCTGGTGCTGCATCATTCGGCCTGGCTACCCGGGTCATTCACTATCACCGGATCAGGACTCGTGTAAGTCGTGCCGTCGAGCTCCACGGTGATGTTGTACGAGTAGGGCGTTATCCCCTCGTCGAGGAAGTCATCCATGATGTCGAGGGACTTGCCGTCCCTCGCAACTCGCGTGCGGAACTCATTTAGAAAGTCGTCCTTGATGGTTGCACCTCGAAACCGCCACCTCGCCGCGTCAGCCTGCTTCAGCTTGATCTTGCCCGCAGCGTTCATCGTGACTTTGTCATCTCTGAACGTGAACTGGGGAGTCGCTCCTGCATCGAAGGTCACACGTACGATTGGACCTGGCATGCGAGAATCCTCATGAAGCTGGGAGAGTCGGCAGCACACGCCGGCGGCGCGTGCCTTCTTACCGTTGCGTCAACAAATCGGCGGCCCGCATGCGCGCGAGCCAGCGCGGGCGCCTGAATCCCTGCTGCTCGAGCGCTCGTACGAGCGGCCGAGCCTCGTCCAGACGGCCCAGGTTCACCAACGCGGTCGAACTCATCTCGGTCACCGTCGTGGCGGGAGCGACGGATTCGACGGCGGCGAGCGTACCAGTCCATGCGCGTCTGGCTGCGGTGGAGTCACCCGCGCGCTGTATCGCTTCGCCCGACGCCAGATAGGCCTCCGCGAGCGCGAGTCGTCCGGCCCGGTCGGAAGGTTTTTTCGCCAGCTCGGCCTCGACGATCGCGATGGCGCGTCGAGCATCGGCCTCGCCGTCGCGCGCACGGCCCGCGGCAGTGAGCGCGTAGCTCGACAGCGATAGCGTTCTCGCCAGTGCGATCTGCCAGACGGCGTTGCTTGGCGTCTTGACGAGCTTCGGATCGAGGAGCGCGCGGCTCGCCGCGACCGCGCTGAGCGCTTCCGCGGCACGCCCGCGCTCGAACGCGACCGTTCCGACGATCCGATGCGCCGTCCCGAGAAAGCGCCGCCTGTCCGGGTTGCTCGTATCGGCCGTGGCGAGCGCGGCGTACAGATCGCGCGACGCGTTGGCTTCACGTGTCGCGTCATCGGTCATGCCAAGCGCGACGTCCAACTCCGCGAGAAAGGCATGGGCCATCGCGAGTCGGAGTTTGTAGACCTGGTTGGGCGGATCGAGCCGGACAAGGCGCTGCTTCAGCGCAAGCTCGGCGCGGTGCGACGCGAGCGCACCAGTGAAGTCGCCGAGCTTGCGCTGGACGCTCCCGGCAGAGTTGTAGCTGTTCGCGAGATCCATCTGCCAGTCGAGCTTCGTCGAGTCACGCCTGACCACGTCTTCGTAGGCGCCGATCGCAGCGCGGAAGGCGGCCAACGCGCCGGGCAGATCGCCCTTCGATTCCTTCACCGTTCCGATGTTGCTGTTCGCCTGTCCGAGCTCGTTGTGGAATCGTACGCTGTCCGGCGCGCGAGCGACGAGGTTCTTCGTGATGGCGAGATATGGCGTGAAGTGGGCGAGCGCGGAATCGAGCTCGTTCTGGCGCCAGTGAATGAAGCCGACCCAGAAATGGCTCGCGCCGAGACCGAGCTGCCACTCGCTGTTCGACGAATCGCGTGACGCGAGGGCCGAGACCTGCGAGAGCGACTGCCGAAAGAGCGGCATCGCACCGGGAAAGTCGCCCTGCTCTACACGCACCTCGCCGATCTGCTGAAGTGCTTGCGAGCGACGGAACAGCTCCCGATCGCTCAGGTCGCCCTCCGGAACGGCTTCGAAGTAATCCTGTGCCGCCTTCCCGACTTTTTCGAGGACATCGAGACCGCCGATGGCGCTCAGCCGCGTGTGGAGGTCGCCAAGCATGAAGTTGATCAACTCCTCGGCCTGCGTCTGCCGCTGCACTGCCATGGCGCGCGCATGGGAAACGCGCCGCGCCTGCGCGATGATGGCCGCCGCGCCGACGACGACGAGCAACGCCGTGGTCGCCGCGAACGCTACGCTGAGGCGGTGCCGCCGCACGAACTTGCGCATGAGGTAAGTGCGGCTCGGCGGAGTCGCCGATACCGGTCGACTCGAGAGATATCGCTCGATGTCGGCCGCGAGCTCGGTCGCCGTCTGGTACCGCCGCTCGCGCTCCTTCGCCAGCGCCTTGAGGGTGATCCAATCGAGATCGCCGGCGAGTGCACGGGTGAGGCTCTGCACGTCGGTGCCGCACTGCGCGGCGATTCGCGCCTGGATCTCGGGTGCGAGTGCCGCGAAGCGCGCGCTCGGTGCGACTGCTTCGCCGTCGATGTGCCACGCGATGATGCTCATCGCGGGCAACGTCGTGTCGAATGGGAGGACGCCGGCGAGCAGCTCGTACAGCACGAGGCCGAGCAGGTAGATGTCGGAGCGCGTGTCGACGTCGAGCCCCGTGCCGCCTGCTTGCTCGGGACTCATGTACGCCGGCGTGCCTACGTTCCGGCCGGTCTGCGTCAGACGCGCGCCGCCGTCTCCCTGGATCGCCTTCGCGATCCCGAAGTCGATCACCTTGCACACGGGAGCGTCGTCGATGGTCGTGACGAGAATGTTCGACGGCTTGATGTCACGATGGATGATGCCTTTCTGATGCGCATGCTGGATCGCGCGACACACCTGCCCGAACAGCTTCAACCGCTCCTCGAGCGACATCACGTGGGTCTTCACGTACTCGCCGAGTGGAACGCCCATGACGCGCTCCATGACGAAGTACGGCCAGCCGTTCTCCGTGACGCCGGCGTCGAAGACCTTCGTGATATTGGGGTGATCCATCAACGCGAGCGCCTGGCGCTCGGCGTTGAAGCGGGCGACGACGAGATTGGAGTCGTCGTAGTTGCCAAGGATCTTGACCGCCACCTCGCGATGGACCGGCTCGAGTTGCTCAGCCAGATAGACGATGCCCATCCCGCCTTTGCCGAGCACGTCAAGGATGCGGTATGGACCGATCTTCTTGGGGCGATCGGCGAGATCCACCGGGGTGCCGAGCGACAGTCTGGTAGCGAGGGCTACGCTTTCGTCTTCCATATCCGCCTGCTTGCGACCGAGGCGACTAATTAGGATGGACTCCCGTAGCCCGCGCAAGAGAGTGTGACTTGAGTCACATCGCCGGCCGATCGTCATTAGCGCCCGCCATACGGCCGCGTCTCCTTGCTGAACATCGCGAGACTCGGTGACCGCAGGTGATCCGCGGGTGATCTGATACCACCGCCACACGATCGCGGGCGGCAAGACCGTCGGCGACACGGCTGGCGCCGTCATCGCGCGACGCGAGCTGAAGAGCGCCGCCCGTGACCCGAACCAGGCCCGTCGCGAGCTCGCGGGAGACCGGCGGGACACGCGTCAGGACCGGCGAGAGCTGCGGCGCGACGCCCGTGACGTACACCAGCGCAAATCCGTCAACTGAGCATCTGTCGGCAGCGCCTCCACGACGTCGCCGATGACGTCGTTGGGCATTCCCATTTTCAACCATCGGCCTTACGCGGGCGCGGGTGTCGCGCATACTCTACACGCGATGACGTCCGACTCGCCCGACGATACTCCATCGCCGCCGCCGCCCGAACGTTCGGGTGAGGGACGCGTCGTCGCGCCCCCGGCCGAGGAGCAGCCATTGGCGACGAGCCAACTGGGCTCGGGGAGTCTGGCCCAGCAGCCGTCGGGCGAGTCGCCGGTGGCGGTGGCCGTGCTCAAGGTGTGCCCGCACTGCGGCACCGAATACGAGACGGCGGCGCGCTTCTGCCCCGCGGATGGTACGGCGCTGCGGCCCAAGGGCTCCGACTCGCTGATCGGCAGCGTGCTCGCCGAGCGCTATCACATCCTCAAGCGCATCGGCGAGGGCGGCATGGGCCGCGTGTACCTCGGCGAGCACGTGAAGATGAACCGCCAGTGCGCGATCAAGGTCATGAGCCCCGCGCTGGTGAACGACGCGGAGTCGGCGTCGCGGTTCGCGCGCGAGGCGTCGAGCGCGGCGCGCATCATCCATCCGAACGTTGCCGCCGTGTTCGACTACGGCGAGAGCGACGGCCTCGTCTACCTCGTGATGGAGTACGTGGACGGCGAGCCGCTCTCGCGGCTGCTGGCACGCGAAGCCCCGTTCGCGCTCGAGCGCGCAGTCGATCTCGCACGCCAGATCGCCGACGGGCTGGGCGCGGCGCACGAGCTCGGGATCGTGCATCGCGATCTCAAGCCGGACAACATCCTCGTCACTCGCAGCAGGAGCGGGCGCGAGGTGGCGAAGGTCGTCGACTTCGGTATCGCCAAGGCGATGCAGGAAGGCGCGGGCGATGCGCTCACGCGCACGGGCCTCGTGATCGGCACCCCCGAGTTCATGAGTCCCGAGCAGCTGCTCGGCGATCCCATCGACGCGCGCAGCGACCTGTACGCGCTCGGCTGCATTCTGCACCTCATGCTCACCGCCGCGCCGGCGTTCGACGCGCCGACGCGCGAGCAGATGATCAAGCGCCGGCTGTCGGAGAATCCGCCGCACGCCCAGGAGCTGGACCCGGGGATCCCCGACTCGATCGACCGCGTGGTCCTGAAGCTGCTCGCGCGCACGCCGGACGAGCGCTACGGCTCCGCCGCCGAGGTGCGCGACGCATTGAGTGGCGTGCATACGCGCCGCTTGAGCAGCGACGGCACGGTGCTGCCGCGCAAGGAGACGCCGCGGAGCGCGGCGACGATGACCTTCGGCACGGCGACGCCCGGGCAGACCGCGCCAGCGAAGGGCGCCGCGAAAGCCGGGGCCAGGGCGCCGGCGGTCACCGCCCCACGCATTCCGGCACCGAGTCGTGCGAGACGCTGGCCGTGGGTCCTCGGCGTGCTGGCGCTCGTGGCCATCGTCGGGAGCATGCTCGCGAAGTCCTCGCGCCAGGGGCTCGAGCAGCGCTACGCACAGGCGCGGGCCGATAGCGCGCGACGCGCCGACAGTGTGCGCAAGGCGGACAGCGCACGATCCGACAGCGTGAGCCAGGCCGCGCTGGTCGGCGGGATGGTGGATACCACGCGTACGGCGGACCAGATACGCAAAGACAGCCTCGCGCGGGCGGCGGCCGCACTACAGCAGGCGGTCGTCACGGCGATCCGTAGCTACACGAACGCGATCCAGCGCGGCGACTTCGCCGCTGCGCGAGCGGCATTCCCGCGAGTGCCGGAAGACGAGCTGAAGCGGTGGGAGGGTCTGCTTCAGCAGAACGACCTTCGGATCCAGGTGTTGCCGCCGACCAATGTTCGGCTCAGCGAAGGCAACGTGGTCGCCGACGCCGATGTCGTACTTCAGGTGCAGTCCATCGACCGCACGACCAGGACTCCCGTGTTCACCAATCGGCTGCTACGACACGCTCAGCTGACCAAACAGGGCAGGTTCTGGCAGCTCGAGGAGCTGCGCATTCGCTGAGCTACCGCTTCTTCCCGAGCTTCGCGCGCAGGTCGTTGGCGACGGAGTCGAGCTGGGCTGAATCGTAGCCGACGTCGGGCTCCACGGCGCGCGTAAAACGCGCCTCCGAGCGGAGTTGGAGCGAGTGCCAGTCGTCGACGAAGCGGGCCACGAAGCGCGTCCGGTAGCGCGGGTCGGGGACTCCCTCCCGGATCAGGCTCGCCTGCCAGGTGGTCATCGCGAAGCCAGCGCGGGGATCGACGACGTCCACCACGTAGCGCTGGGACAGCACCTCGTTCAGGCTGCGCATTGCCACCTGACGCGACAATCCGTCGCGCACGTCTATGCTGCGCGTCGCGGGTGCGTCGGACGTAGTCCGGACGAAGCTCGCCGGAGCGAGCCCAGCGCCGGGAGTCGCCGTGCTCCCCTGCCCGACTGGGGCCGTTGCCGGCTTGCCGGTCGACGCGCAGGCGCCGAGCACGCAGGCGAGCAGAAGCGTGGTTGGACGCATGCCCC
>DATFOL010000042.1:0-3518 GCA_035265545.1 Gemmatimonadaceae bacterium
ATGCAGAAGCTCGCGCGCGAGCTCGAGGTCGTGCTCGTCGTGCCGGTCTTCGAGCGCCAGGCGCGCGGCGTTTACAGGAACTCGGCCGCCATCATCGACGCGGACGGGTCGCTGCTGGGCGTGTATCGGAAGATGCACATCCCGGACGATCCGCTCTTCAACGAGAAGTACTACTTCGTGCCCGGCGACGCCGCGCACGACGATCGCATCGACAAGATCGGCGAGGTGGCCAAGCAGGCCAGCGGCTTCCGCGTCTGGCGTACCCGCTACGCCAGCATCGGGGTACTGATCTGCTGGGACCAGTGGTACCCCGAGGCGGCCCGCATCACGAGCCTGCTCGGCGCCGACATCCTGTTCTATCCGACGGCGATCGGCTGGCATCCGTCGGAGAAGTCCGAGTTCGGAGCCGCTCAGCAGGATGCCTGGCGCACGATCCAGCGCTCGCACGCGATCGCCAACGGCGTATTCGTCGCATCGCCGAACCGGGTGGGCCACGAGGAGGAGCCAGGCACGGACGGCATCGAGTTCTTCGGCCACTCCTTCATCGCCGACCCCTTCGGCCGCATCATCGCCGAGGCCGGCCAGGGCGAAGAGATCCTCACTGCCGTCTGCGATCCGAAGCTGATCGAGGAGACGCGCCGCAACTGGCCGTTCCTTCGAGATCGCCGGATCGACGCGTATGCGCCCATTTTGTCGAGATACTTGGGCGCGTGAGGCAGGCAGTGAGTTGGTGAGTTGGCTCGTTGGTTAGTTGGTCGGTGAGCTGGTGAACTGAACGGCCCTGGCTACAACCGGCGTGGAAGCCTCATTGAGGGATCTCCACGCTGGTTCGTTGCCAGTCGTGGTTCAACTCACCAATCAACCGACCAACCAACTAGCTAACCAACTCACCAACTCACTCTGATAATGCCACGCTTCTCCTTCCCTCCCGAATGGTCTCCTCACCAGGCAACCTGGATCGCCTGGCCGCACCACGAGCCGGACTGGCCGGGGAAGCTGGGGCCCATCCCGTGGGTGTACGCCGAGATCGTCCGCGTGCTGGCGCAGCACGAGCGGGTCGAGATCCTCTGCCACGACGAGAGCGTGCGTGCCGCGTGCGAGCAGCATCTGCGCGCCCACGGCGCGGCGAGCAACGTGCGGACGCATCTCGTCGCCAACGACCGCGTCTGGCTTCGTGATTCGGCTCCTACCTTCGTTCACGACGACGCGGGCCGCGTGCATCTCGCGAATTGGGAGTTCAACGCGTGGGCGAAGTACCCGAACTTCGCGCGCGACGCAGAAGTCGGCCGCGCGATCGAGCGCATCACCGGGCTGCCGAGATTGGAACCGACCCGTCCCGACACGGGTGCTCGGCTCGTGCTCGAAGGCGGCGGGATCGAGACCGACGGCGAGGGAACACTCCTCGTCACCGAGGAGTGGCTCCTGTCCGACGAGCAGGTCCGCAATCCGGGGCTCGATCGCACGGGCTACGAGCGCGCCTTCCGCGATCACCTCGGCATCCGCGAGACGATCTGGCTCGGCGAGGGCTGCGTCGGCGACGACACCCACGGCCACGTCGACGACATCGCGCGCTTCGTCGCGCCGGGGGTCGTCGTGCTCGCCTACGAGGACGATCCGGCCGACGACGAGAACCATCGCCGCTCGGTGGACAACATGCGGCGGCTCGAGCTGGCCGGCGCGGCCCGTGGCGTTCTCAAGGTCGTGAAGATCCCGTATCCTCGCGCCGTCGTGATGAATGGCGAGCGGTTGCCGGCGAGCTACGCGAACTTCTACATCGCCAACGGAGTTGTTCTGGTGCCGACGTTCAACGACCGGAACGACCGGGTCGCGCTCAACGCGATCGCGGAGATGATGCCGAACAGGCACGTCGTCGGGATCCACGCCGTCGACCTGGTCTGGGGATTCGGCACGCTGCACTGTCTGACCCAGCAGCAGCCGGCGCCGCGCTGATCCACGAGCGGCCACAGCCGCTCTCGCGTGCTCGAGGCGGTTCGGTCCTTGCACCCCGGAGGTGCGCCATGAAGATCACGCTCCTTTCCGACGACGCGATCCGCCTCGAGCCGATCGCCGGCCCGATGACGATCGAGGCGTCGAGCGCGGAGATGGCGTACTCGCCGTTTCACATGCTCGCGAGCTCGCTGGCGACCTGCACCTTCTCGGTGATCAACTCGTGGGCGACCCACGCGAAGATCCCCGTCGACGATCTCGTGATCGACGTGTGCTGGAAGTTCGGCGAGGAGCCACACCGCGTCAGTGACCTCGCCGTCACCTTCGAATGGCCGTCGCTGCCGCCCAATCGCGTCGCCGCGGCGAAGCGCGTCGCCGAGCTGTGCACGATCCACGCGACGTTGCACCACCCGCCGCACGTGACGATCGAGCCGGCCAGTCGTGCGGCCGAGGCGCCGCAGCCTGCCGGGAGCGCCGCGTGACGGTCCCGGTCGTCCGCTTCACGATCGCTGGTCAGGACGGCGCCGTCGCGCCGAGTCTCGGCCGCGCCTACACCGTCGTGTACGATGGTGACTGCAAGGTGTGCACGCGGCTGTCGAAGGTGCTGATGAAGTGGGATCGCGAAAAGCAGCTCGAGGTAGTGTCGTCGCAGCAGCCCGGTGTGACCGCGCGCTTCCCATGGATCCCGGCACGCGCGTATGTCGAAGCGCTACAGCTCGTCGCCGCCGATGGCACCACCTGGCAGGGCGCCGTGGCGATCGAGAAGCTGCTCGACGTTCTGCCCAAGGGCCGGTTCATCTCGTGGATCTTCAAGATCCCCTTTGCGCGCACCATTGCGGACCGCTTCTACCGATGGTTCGCACGCAACCGCTACAAGCTCGGCTGCGGCGCGCACTGCCAGTCGCGGCCCTTGGACGTGATCTGGGCGGAGGCGGAGAAGGCGCGGTGAAGCGGTGAGTTGGTGAGTTGGATTGCTGGTTGGTTGGTCGGTTGATTCGTGAGTTTGAACGGCCCTGGCCGCAACCAGCCTGGAGATCTCTCTGAGAGGCTTCCACGCCGGTTGTCGCCAGGGCCGTTAGTTCACTAGCTCACCGACCAACGAACCAACTATCCAACCAACCAACTCACAGCCGCCCAGCCCCACTCACCGTCTCACCGATCCTCTCCTCATTCTCCGCCCGCTTCCTTCGCATCGCGATCTCCTCGCACCAGCGCTCGATCGCCGCAGCTTCCTCGTCGTCGAGCGACTCGGTCTCGTGCTGGACGCCTTCGGGCGCCGCGCCACCGCTCACCTGGATCATCTTCTCGACCACGTGCGACCAGGTGTGGTCCTGGAGGCGGTCCCCGATCGCGCGCATCGCGATGAAGTCGATCACGTTCGCCGGACGGTCGTAGACCTCCACCTGGAAGCGGACCGCGTTACCGCGCGGCTCGCAGAGGAAGCGCACCGCGCCCGCGAGCGGGTGCCCCTCGAGCGTCAGGAGTGTCACGCGCCGCGGCTCCATCGCCGCGACGCGCACTTGCACGTGCCCGCGCATCGGCAGCGCGAGCGTGAGTGTCTCGCCTTCCTC
>DATFOL010000043.1:0-17343 GCA_035265545.1 Gemmatimonadaceae bacterium
TCGACGGCGGCACGATCTTGAAGATCGTACCGGTGGTGCCGGTAGGTCCGAGAATCTTGGAGGCGGCGACGTACACGTTCCCCTGCGCGTCGTTGCCGAAGCCCTTCACCACATAGCCGAGTCGATCGGTGCCGCCGATCAACAGCTCGTGAAGCGTCCACAGCCCGTCTCCTTCCTGCACGGATGCGAAGAGCCGTCCGTCCGGCAAGGTGAACGAAGCGGTGGCGCCGCCGAACACGTACATACCCGCCAACGAAGGGAACTCGTGGCCGCGATAGACGTTCCCGCCGACCACGGTGAGCGCCAGCCCGCCGGGCTGCTTCGCGTTCGCGAACTCGATCACCGGATCGCGCAGCGGCTCACCCGTCGTCGGATCCATGTCCGGGCACGTCGCCGGCGGCACCGTGGGGTTCGCCGCGTCGAAGCAGTGCGTGCCCTCCTTCACGTTCCATCCATAGTTCCCGCGGCGCACCACTCGGCTCACCTCCTCCCACAGCTCCTGTCCCGCGTCGCCTACGAGAAGCGAACGGCTGCCGCCCATGTCGAACGAGAAGCGATACGGGTTGCGGAAGCCGTAGGCCCAGATCTCGTCGAGTCCTGGAGCGTTCACGAATGGATTGTCGTGCGGGATGCCGTACGGCGTCCCGTGATTCACGTCGATGCGCAGGATGTTGCCGAGGAGGTTGCTCGCGATGTCCTGACCGTTTCCGCCCGCGTTGAACGCGTACCAGTCGGGAACGTGGCCAAGCTGCTCGTCGTCGCGGCCGCCGCCGTCGCCGATCGAGATGTAGAGGTAGCCGTCCGGCCCGAAGGCGAGCGTTCCTCCATTGTGGTTCGCCTGCGGGTGCTCGACCTGCAGGATGATGCGCTCGCTGCTGGGGTCGGCGACGATCTGCTGCGCGCCCTGCGAGCGATACTCGGCGATCGTCGTCCGGTTGTCGTACCCCGCCGGCGTATGCGGCCCCGGCGGTGCGGTGTAGAAAACGAAGAAGCGGCCGTTGCGCTCGAAGTCCGGATGGAAGGCGAGGCCGAGGAGCCCGCGCTCGTCGTACGCGGGAGTGAGCGGCGTGATCTTGCTCGAGATGTCGAGGAAAGGGTCGGGCAACCGCTGCCCCGCCGGGTTGAGCCCCCAGATCTTCCCGATCTGGTCGATCACGAATCGCCGGCCGTTGTGCCCAGGCGCGGTAACGATCTGCACCGGCGAGACGAAACCGGTGGCGATCTCCTCGACGTCGATCGCGATCGGCGCGCCTATCGGGCTCGGGCCGAGCACCGACGCGGTTTGCGCGACATGCTCGGCGCGATCTGGCGCGTCGGACGCAGCAATCGGAACGGTGGCGTCGCTGCATCCCGTCGCGATTGCGACGGCGGACACGAGCAACGTGGCAGTGAGTGTACGGCGCATCGAATGCCTCCTGCGGTTGAGTGCGCGTGACGTTGCGCGGGAGCACTCGCTCCCTTCGACCGCGAGGACGGCTCGATGTCGGGGACTATTCCGTGTCGAGCTTGCCTTCTGTCATCGTGTCGCGAGCTCGACCTCGAAGCCGCCGACGGACACCCTCCGCCCGTACTTCTGCCACGTCTCGGTGGCGCTCAGGTGACGCACGACGTTCACGTCACTCGGCCGCATGATCCGCAGCGATTCGGCGGTCCCCATCAGCGCGCCGGCGCGGAACACGAGAATCGCATCGGTGGGTGGATCGACGAGCGAGCTCGCTCCGCGAGTGTTGAAGTAGAGCGCGCGGGTGCGCACGAGGGCGTCGTACAGCGAGCTCGCGCCCGACGCGACGAGCTCGGCCCGATACACCTCGTTGCCCGAGCTCACGGCGCCGGCCGTCCCTTCGCTGCGCACCGGCACGGTGTGCCAACGGCAACCCTGGAACATCAGCACGGCTAGGGCGAGCACGATGGCTCGCGTCGATGCGTGTAGCATGGGATCGATCCTCCGCCCATCGGCGCTCTCGGCGAGCGACGCCGTGCGCATCCGCGCACGACTCGCGTGCCTCGTATGACGGTTGGATTGCCGGATCGGAGAAAGGGTTGAGATTTTGGACGATCCTGCGGCGCCAGCGGTCGTGAGGGGTGGTCAACGGTGCCAAAGGTCGTAAGTTCGGCCATCGAGCGCCGCCGCTCTGGTCATTCTCGCCTGGATTGAGAGGAACCATGTTCGGATCGAAGATGCTCGAGGTTGCTATCGGGATAATCTTCGTCTTCCTGCTCGTCAGTCTGATCTGTTCGGCCATCCGCGAGGGGATCGAGAGCTGGGTGAAGGCACGCGCCGCCTTCCTCGAGCAGGGGATTCGCGAGCTGCTGCACGACAAGAGCGCCGTGGGCATCGCGCGAAGCGTGTACACCCATCCGTTGATCTTCGGGTTGTACCTCGACGAGTACCGGCCCCGCACGGACGCGCGCCTCGACGCACTCTCTCCCGGGGGCAACCTCCCCTCGTACATCCCGTCGAGGAGCTTTGCGCTGGCGCTCATGGACATCGCGGCGCGCGGAATCGACACCCACGGTGAAGCCAGCGGCCCGTCCGCGCCCGAGCTGACGCTGGCGCGCATGCGCGAGAACGTGTTGAACATCGAGAACGGAGCGGTGCAGCGCGTCCTGCTCGGCGCCATCGACACAGCGGGCGGCAGCATGGAGCGCGCGGTGGCGAACGTCGCCGCGTGGTACGACAGCGGGATGGACCGCGTGTCGGGCGCGTACAAGCGAGCGACGCAGAAAATACTGCTCGGCATCGGGCTCGCGGTCGCCGTCGGCATGAACGTCAATACGATCGCGATCGGGCGCTTTCTCTTTCGCCACGACGCCGAGCGCGCGGTGCTCGTAGCGGCCGCCGAAACGGCCGCCCGCGATTCGTCGATCCTGCAGGGCGATCGCGACGCGCGCTACGCGAGGGCGATCGCGGCACTCGACTCGCTCCGACTCCCGATTGGTTGGGACGACGTGGTGCTCGTCCGCCCGTGGACGACCCGGCAAGCCGTGAACGTGTTCGGCGCGCGCACCACAGTGGTGGAGGGGAGCGGTCTGTGGCTGCACGTCTTCGAGCCGCTGGTGGGTTGGCTGGTCACCGCCCTCGCGGTGATGCTCGGGGCTCCGTTCTGGTTCGACATCCTGAACAAGGTCATGGTGATCCGCTCGACGGTGAAGCCGCACGAGAAGAGTCCCGAGGAGTCGTCGGAAGACCGGCAGACCGGGAAGGATCGTACGAGCACGGCGGGCGCGCGTTCCGGTTCGACGATGCTCGCCGAGGAGACCAGGGATGTCACGCCGGCGCGCTCAGCGCGATCCGAGGCGCCTCCTGCGCCGACTCGCGAGCGTACGCCCGTGGCCGCGCCCGACCCGGACAACGCGGTGGACGCCTGCGACGTTCAGGCCGACGTCCACGCGCTCACGAGCGACGAGGACCTTCCGGCCGCGCAGGGAGGCATCGCGTAGCATGACCACGCGACTGCTCTGGCTTCCCG
Source organism: Gemmatimonadaceae bacterium (assembly GCA_035265545.1). GTDB lineage: Bacteria > Gemmatimonadota > Gemmatimonadetes > Gemmatimonadales > Gemmatimonadaceae > AG11. The sequence continues at coordinate 3,471 of DATFOL010000043.1, forward strand.
AGGCACTGCGTGCGGCCGGTTGCAAGGTGGCGCTCGTCGACGGCTGGGAGCGTCGCGGCCAGGACAGTCTCGGTCGGATTCTCGGCGTCCTTTGCCACTACACCGCCACGCCCGACGCGACGCGGAACATGCCGACGCTGAAACTGCTCATCGAGGGGCGCAGCGATCTTCCGGGTCCTCTCTCGCAGCTCGGGCTCGGTCGCGACGGCACCTACTACGTGATCGCATCGGGTCGAGCGAACCACGCCGGGCGAGGCGAATGGAACGGCATCACCACCGGGAACACGAGTTTCATCGGCATCGAAGCCGAGAACTCGGGCCGCGCGAACGATCCGTGGCCGGCCGTGCAGCTCGACGCGTATCAGCGTGGCGCCGCGGCGATTCTCCGCCAGGTGGGGCGCACCGCCGCATCGTGCTGCGGCCACCGCGAATATGCGCGTCCAGCCGGACGAAAGACGGACATCAACGTCGACATGGATCAGTTCCGCCGGAGCGTCGCGGCGATCCTGAGCGGCCAGTCCGCACCGCCCGTGCTCATTCCGGCCGTCGAGGCGGTTGGACAGGCGCGCCCCACGCTGCGTCGCGGCGACACGGGCGAGCTGGTGATCGAGCTTCGGCGCAAGCTGAACATCCCGGGCACCGACGGCACCTTCGGACCGCAGACCGAAGCGGCCGTGCGGGCATTCCAGCGGGAGCACGGCATGGTACCAGACGGCATCGTCGGACCGAAGACGTGGACGCGGCTGGACGAGAGCGTGCGAAAGGTGTGAGCCGAGGGTATTCTCTGTCTCGACATCCTCGGCCGACATCTCCTCAACGACGAGCCTCCCGCGTGTCCCAAGACGATCACGATTCTTCGCTCTCGCGCCGTGCCTTCTTTGCCTCGGCCGGATTCAGCGCCGCCGCGCTCGCCGGCGGTGCGCTGTCGAACGTCTCGCTCGCGTCGAGGTTGCACGCGGCGACACCGCGTCACCCGTCGCGCCAGGCACCGAAAACATATCCGATCGGCATCGAGCTATACGCGGTGCGCCGTGAGCTCGCGCGCGACCTGCCCGGCACTCTGCGAGCGGTTTCGCAGATGGGGTATCAGGTCGTGGAGTTCTACGCGCCGTACCTTCAGTGGACGATCCCGTTCGCCAAGGACGTGCGCACCCAGCTCGACGATCTCGGACTGCGCTGCTACTCGACGCACAACCCGTCGTCGGCACTGATGGTCGCCGAGACCATGGCGAAGGCGATCGAGATCAATCAGGTGCTGGGGGCGCGCCACATCATCATGGCCTCGCCGCCACCGAACACCACGAGCCTCGAGGACTGGACGCGCGTGAGCGGGCAGCTCTCCACGGCGTCCGAGCAGCTCAAGCCTCATGGGTTGTTCGCGGGTTTCCACAACCACCTCATCGAGTGGAAAAGGGTCCAGGGTGGCCAGCGGATCATGGACGTTCTCGCGGCGAACACCCCGCCGGAGTTTGTCCTCCAGTTCGATGTCGGAACCTGTCTCGAGGCGGGCGAGGATCCGATCGCGTGGATCAAGGGGCATCCCGGGCGTATCCGGAGCCTTCACCTCAAGGACTGGGCACCGGGTTCCGAGGCGCAGGAGAAAGGCTTCCGCGTCCTCTTCGGCGAGGGGGTCGGCCCGTGGAAGCAGATCTTCGACGCGGCCGAGTCGGTCGGAGGCGTGGAGTTCTATCTGATGGAGCAGGAAGGCAGCCGCTACTCGGAGCTCGAGACGGCGCGCCGGTGCCTCGCGACCTGGCAGGAGATGCGCGCGGCAAAATAGGATACATTCCGGAAGAGGCCGGCAGAGCGCATCGGAGACAGCGGCATCATTCGCGCATAGCAGTCCTGTCTGGCACGACCATCGGACGAGTTGGAGCCGTTCATGCCTGACGCCCCGCGTACAACTGCCCCCGAGCTCGCAGCCCTCGCCGACGACTTCGACATCGTCGGCGAGCTTGGGGGCGGTCCGCGCACGCCCTTCCTGATCGCCACAACGAAGAACACCTCCAGCAAGCGGCGCGACGACTCCGGCCGGGTGCTCATCGAAATCGTTCGCCCGCCCGAGGGGGACGAGTCGCACGCGCTCGACCATCTCGCGTCGGACACGAAGCTCCTCAGCGGCCAGCGTCACCGCCGCTTCGTCTCGATCCTCGAAGGCAAGTGGCTCGATGACGACGCATTCGCCGTCGTGCGCGAGTACGTCGACGACCCGAGCGTCGCTGATCTCCTTGCGCGCGGCGACGTGTTCACCAACACGCGCACCGCGGCGATCCTGCGCGAGGTGCATGGTCTGCTGCAGTGGGCGCGCAATCAGAACATCGTGCATCGTCGCGTCACGACGGACCGGCTGTTCCTCGAGCCGACCAGTGACCGGGTGCGCGTCTCGTTCGCGGTCGGCCCGCTCCAACGGGTGCGGAAGTCGGATGCGACGACGGAGGACGTCGTCACGGTCGTCCGGCTTGCCGTCGCCATGCTGACCGGGGGGATCACCGCCGAGGAAGCCGAGGGGCGGTCGTTCGCCGAGCTCCGCCCGGATCTCCCCGATCGACTGTTCGAGGAGACGGAGCGGCTGCTGTCGGAGCCGGCCACCGACTCGGACCTGACGCTCTATCTGGCGCTCATCGGCATGGCGGACCCCGTCGCGGAAGGAGAGACGGAGCGCGACCGCATCCGCGCCGAGGTGTTGGAGGAGCAGCGCGTCGAACGGGAGAAGCTGGCGAAGGAGCGCGCAGATCTCGAGCGTCACGTGGAGGAGGAGCGCCGCCGGCTCGCCGAGGAAGGCGAAGAGCTGCGCGCCGCGTTCGCGGAGGAGAAGGCGAAGCTCGAGCGCGAGTTCGCCGCGGCGCAGCGGCTGCTCGTCGCGGAGCGGGCGGAGATGCAGCGCATCATCGCCGCCGAGCGCGCCGAGCTGCTCACCAAGCGCGACGCGCTGCAGCGCGAGGTCGGCCTGCGGCTCGCGGAGATCGAACGCGCAGCGGAGGAGGATCGCGAGAAGCTCGAGGCGCTTCGCGCGAGGATTCAGGAAGCGGGGGAGATCGAGCTAGAGCGCAAGCGCGCTGCCGCGCTCGAGGACCTCGACGATTCCGAGATCCGGCTCAACACGGGCAAGTACGCGACACCGAAGTTCGGCGCGCCGAAGCTCGCTCCACTTCCCGGGATCGCCTTCCGACGAGACGAGCACCTCAAGGAGACTGGGCCCATCGAGGAGCCCGCTCTGCCGGCAGAGCCTTCGTCGGTTCTCAAGGTCGTGCGCAAGCTTCGCTCGCCACGGCGCCGGCCGCTCAGTTGGCGGCGGTACGTCGTGCGCGGAACGATCGCCGCGGCGATCCTGATCACCGCGGGCTCGGCGGTACTCATCGAGAGCCGCTCCGCGGGTGTGTCCGAGGCCGTCGGCTCACCGCCGCCGGCCGTGAGGCCCGCAACGCCGGCGCCTGCGACGGAGCCGGCACCAGTCGCGCCCAGCGCGGTCACGACGTCGAGCCCCGGGGGCTTGGTCGCTCCGGCGGCCACGGCGGACAGCACCCCGGCGGACAGCACGACGATAATTGCTCCTGCGCCTGCTGAAGCCGCGGTTGCGCCCGTGGCGGCTGCCTCGTCCCCCGTGGCAGCTCGCCCCACGCCCATAGACAGCGCGTTGATCAGAGCGCGACGGGACTCGGCGCGGCGGGCGAATGCCGCGCTTCGGGCTGGAATTCTTCGCGCCGACAGCGCGCGAGAGCGACCGGCGAGCGAGCCCGTCGTGAGACGTGTGCCCTCCACGCGGGCAGATCCTCGGGATCTGATGGACCTGAGCGATTCGCTGTCGGGCGCGGGGACGACGTTAGAGCCTCCGACCTTGCCGGAGCCGACTTCGGCTCCGTAACGATCGCACGAGCCGCGCGGCGCCTTCCGCGAAGTTGGGAGCGGGGCGATACGTGTCGCTCAACCGTCCCTTTCTGCACTGTCGTCGCGCGTACACCCTGTCCCGGGCACGCTTTGAGCGTCCGAGACGGGCAGCGAAGCGAAAACGCCCAGACGACGAGAGCGAGATGGCTACGAGGATCGGTGAACGTCCGCGCGCGCCCGCGCCGCAGCCGGAACGCCCCGGGGCGCCGCCGCGGAAGTCCGGCACTCCAGGAGAGGAATCGTCCAAGCCGAAGATGCCGCCCCGGCGGACCTGGCTGACGTTCCTGCTCGTCGTGCTCGCCAACTTCTTCCTCGTGCGGCTGCTCGTACCCAGCGGCGAGCCGGTCAAGGTGCCATACACGCTGTTCCGCGAGGAGGTGGCGCGAAAGAACGTCGAGGCCATCTACAGCCGCGGCGCGAGCATCACGGGACGGTTCGCGGCGCCGGTCACCTACCCGCGCGATTCGACCGCGCCGCCGCGGACACGGCTCCGGACGCGAGTGCAGCCCCGGCCGGTCACCGACTTCGCAACGGAGCTTCCAGCGTTCGCTGATCCCGGCCTCGAGGGACTTCTGATCGCGAACGGCGTGGAGATCAGCGCCGAGCCGATCCAGCAGGGCGGCTGGCTCAACCTGCTCTACAGCTTCGCGCCGGCGCTCCTGATCATCGGCCTCTACGTCTGGATGTATCGACGCGCCGCGAAGGCGGGCGGCGGGCTTGGGGGCGCGCTCACCGGTGGGCTCGGCCGAAGCACGGCGCGACGGTTCGATCAGGAGACAGGCGGCAAGGTCACCTTCGAGGACGTGGCGGGGATCGACGAGGCGGAGAACGAGCTCGTCGAGATCGTTGACTTCCTGCGTGACCCGGAGAAGTACACGAGGCTCGGCGGTGCGGCGCCGAAGGGTGTGCTCCTCGTGGGCGCTCCCGGCACGGGCAAGACGCTGCTCGCGCGCGCCGTGGCCGGCGAGGCGGGGGTGCCTTTCTTCTCCATGAGCGCCGCGGAGTTCGTGGAGATGATCGTCGGCGTCGGTGCCGCGCGCGTGCGCGACCTGTTCCGGCAAGCGCGCGAGCATGCCCCGGCCATCATCTTCATCGACGAGCTGGACTCGATCGGCCGCGCGCGCGGACAGGTGGCGATCGGCGGCTCGAGCGAGCAGGAGCAGACGCTCAACCAGATCCTCACCGAGATGGACGGCTTCTCGAGTCGCGAGGGCGTGATCGTGCTCGCCGCCACCAATCAGCCCGACGTCCTCGATCGAGCCCTGCTCCGCCCCGGCCGATTCGATCGTCGCGTCGTCGTGAACCTGCCCGACCGGAATGGACGCGAGGCGATTCTGCGAGTGCACACCCGACACGTCCCGCTCGCGCCGGAGGTCGACCTCGGGGAGCTCGCCGCTTCCACCCCGGGTCTCGCGGGTGCAGACCTGCGCAACCTGGTGAACGAGGCGGCGCTGCTGGCCGCGCGGCGCGAGCAGAACGCCGTGCGTCAGCAAGACTTCATGGACGCGCTCGAGAAGATCATCCTGGGTCCGGAACGGCCGCTCGTCTTGAGCCGGCAGGATCGCGAGCGCATTGCGTACCACGAGGGAGGGCACGCGATCCTCGGCCTCGTCGTAGCCGGCGCGGATCCCGTGCACCGCGTCACGATCGTGCCGCGCGGACAGGCGCTGGGCGTGACGTATCAACGGCCCGACGCGGACCGGTACAACTATCCCGAGGCGTATCTGCGCGCGCGCATCGTCGGAATGCTCGGCGGGCGCGCCGCCGAGGAGATCGTCTATGGCACGAGGACGACGGGTGCGGAGAACGACATCGAACAGGCGACGAGTCTCGCGCGCAACATGGTGACCCGCTGGGGCATGAGCGAGCGGCTCGGCATGGTACAGCTCGCGCCGCGGCAGAATCCGTATCTCTCAGGGCCACCGGGGCTCGAGGGCTTCGGAGAGTCGCGTCCGTTCAGCGAGGAGACGGCGCGCGCGATCGACGCCGAGGTGCATCGGATCATCGCGGAGAGCCACGCCGAAGCACGGCGTCTGCTGACGGAGCATCGCGCGGCGCTCGACACGCTCGCGGAAGCGCTGCTCGCGCGCGAGACGCTCGACGAGCAGGACATCCTTCAGGTGACCGGACTGCCGCCCGCACCGACACTCACGACGGCGAGGCTGCCGAACGAGACGCGCGTCGAAGCCGTCGCGTACTCGCGCACGGTGCGTGGCGATGACCGATAGACCATTCATCGCCCGCGGCTTCAAGGGGCGCCGCCAGCAGCAGTACGCCGAACGTCTTCCCCCCGGTCAGTACGAGACGCACGACTTCCCCGTGCTCTCTGCTGGCCCCACGCCTCGCGTGGATCTCGCGACGTGGGACTTCACGATTCGCGGCACGGATGGCCGCGAAGCGCGGTGGACGTGGGAGGAGTTCCGCGCGTTGCCGCGCGAGACGCCCACGGTGGACATCCACTGCGTGACGAAGTGGTCGAAGTTCGACACGAAGTGGGAAGGCGTCTCGGTCGACACGCTGCTCGACGCCGCGTCCGCGCAGGGCGTCGGTGGCGGAGCGTTCGTCGTCGCGTTCTGCGACGGCGGCTACACCACCAACCTTCCTCTCGCCGACGTCACTGGCGGAAAGGCGTGGATCGCTTTCGGCTATGACGGCGAGCCGCTCCCAGCGGAGCACGGGGGGCCGGCGCGCCTGCTCGTCCCACACCTCTACTTCTGGAAGAGCGCGAAGTGGGTGCGCGGCATCGAGCTCCACGACGAGGATGCACCGGGCTTCTGGGAGCAACTGGGCTATCACGATCGCGGCGATCCATGGCGTGAGCAGCGGTACCGGGGCGATCCCTGACGCAGGAGTCCATCCCGTGGCGGGTCGCCACCGTCCGAAGCATCTCGGCGGCGTCGTCGCGTGCGCATACGTTGGAGCTCGACGTTCCCGAGTGGCCGGGCCACCGCGCGGGCCAGCATGTGGACGTGCGTCTGGTGGCGGAAGATGGTTATCAGGCGCAGCGCTCGTACTCGATCGCATCGGCGCCGGAAGATCGAGCGATAGCGCTCACGATCGAGCGCCTGGACGACGGCGAAGTGTCGCCGTACCTCACGGACGTGCTGCACCCGGGCGACGGCGTCGAGGTGCGCGGTCCAATCGGTGGCTACTTCGTGTGGGACGTGAGCATGGGCGGACCCCTGCTGCTCGTCGCCGGCGGGTCGGGCGTGGTGCCACTCCTGGCCATGCTGCGTCATCGAGCGCGCACCGATGCCGCGACGCGTGCCCGCATCGCGGTGCGGCTGCTCTATTCGGCGCGGAGCTGGAACGACTTGATCGACCGTGAGGAGCTGGAGCGTCTGGGCTCTGATCCCGGAGTCGAGATCGCGTTCGCTCTCACCCGCGAGGTGCCAGCCGGCTGGACTGGCCTCCGCCGCCGGGTGGATCGGGAAATCGTCGAGATGATCGCCTGGCCCGCGTCCTCCGAGCCCCTGGCCTTCGTCTGCGGGCCGACCCCATTCGTCGAAGCGGTGGCTACCGTGCTCGTGGAGCTGGGACACGATCCGCAGCGCGTCCGAACCGAACGTTTCGGCCCGACTGGGTAGGGCGAAAGATCTCGCCGATGAGCTCCGTCGGCCTTGAGGACGGTCTGCCGAGGAGTTCTGTAGAGCCGGTGCCATAGTCCGAGCGCTTGATCCCGCACATTCGGGCCGTTTGTCTCGCCACTGCGCGTTTTTTGCTTGGCGATCAGTTACCCGTGGCGCGGCACGGCTTTAGCCTAGAGTCCGGTTGCCACGGCCAGCTAGATGCTGCCTGGTGAACGACACGTGTCCACGTTTTGCTCGGAGAAACACCATGACGTATCAGAAGCCGGCGGTCCAGCGCTTCGGATCACTGCGCGAGCTCACGCTCGGCGGTGGCGCCCAGTTGTCTGGTGACGCTACGAATCAGTACCACCGGTCGTAGTAGTCGCTGATCCGTGCACAAAGCAGAAGCCCCGAGACCATCTCGGGGCTTCTGCTGCATGGAGGCGCGACGCGACCGAGCGGAATTCGAGATCGGTCGTGACGCGAATAGTGATCCGGATCACGATGCGAAATGGATCGACCGCGGGCAGTTGCTCCGGACAACGCGCCCCGAGAACATTCTCGGTGGCGATGCCTTTTCGGATTCATCGGAGTGCGATTTCAGCGGTGGTCACGGAGGAGTTGATGCAAGGAATGCAGAGAGCGGGACGCTGGAGCCTGGCTGGCGTCCTGCTTCTGATGGGGCTCGCGGTTCACCCGCCGAACCTCTCTGCGCAGGTAGTGACGGGGACGGTGCGCGACAGCGCGAGCCAGCTCCCGCTACCGGGTACGCGCGTGGTGGTGGTTGATCCGAACGGTCGCGCCTCGGCGCAGGGCACCACCGACCAGCTCGGACGGTTTCGCATCTCGCCTTGGACGGGTAGGGCAGCCAGAGCGGGCAACACGATGCGTCTCCGCATCGTCCGGATGGGCTTTCGCCCCCGCGAGATCCCACTCGCCCGGGCTGCGGCCACGTTCGATATCTCCATCGCGTCGTTTCCCGTCGTGCTCGAGGAGGTCGCGGTCACCGCGGCAGCGTGTCCGAAGCGCGCAGACCGAGCGGCGACGCTCACCCTGCTGCAGCAGGTGCGGATGGCGCTCTTCGCCTCGGTGCTCGCCCGATCGCAGAGCAGCGGGACGATGACGCGACTGCTCTACGAACGGCAACTCGATGGCAGGAGCGGCCGAATCCTCGGCCAGTCCGTGCGCACGAAGGTCACCAGCGCGACACGTGAGCCGTTCACCGCAGCGCGGAGCGCCGCAGCGTTCAACCGGGAGGGATTCGTCAAGGACGACGCCGGTGGTCACACGTACATCGGACCCGACGCGGAGACCCTCGTCGACGACGCGTTCTCTCAGCAGTACTGCTTCAAGCTCAATCCGCCCGACGGGACACGACCGGGTCTCACCGGCCTGGGGTTCGAACCGGTCTATCGGGAGTACGGACGCATCGACGTCGTCGGCACGGTGTGGGTGGACACGCTGTCGCGCGTGCTTCAGGATCTGACCTTCCGCTACGTGGGACTGGACCCGCAGACGAGCGCGCTGCAACCTGAGGGTCGACTCTCGTTTCGAGAGCTCTCCAACGGCGTGGTGATCATCGATCAGTGGTCGCTTCGTCTCGCTGGCGGCCGAGCCCAGATCAACGGCGCGACCCCCGAGATCGGCGGTGAGATCGCGCGCGCTTCCTGGCCCGACGGCTACAGCTGGAGCGCGCCGCTCGGCACCATACGTCTCCACGCGGTCGACGGTCAGGGCCGGCCTGCATCGGCCGCCTCGGTGCAGCTCGTCGACACGGACTATCAGAAGACCGTCGACTCCAGCGGTACGGTCGTGCTGGCCGGACTCCTCCCAGGTCCGTACACGGCGAACGTGCGCGATCCACGCCTGGTGCCGCTCGGCGTCGCGTCCAGCACCTCAGTGAAATTCACGGCGATGCGCGATTCGACGAAGGAGGCGCTGGTCGAAGTGGAGTCCGCAGACGACTTCGTGCGAAAGCGCTGCGGACAGGATCTGCGCGGCACGGGCCACGCCGCCATCCTCGGCCGGGTGGTGGGAACGGACGGTCGTCCGGTGAGAGAAGCGCGCTTCACGATCCGGGACGCATCGGGATCACAGCTCGTACAGGATGGCCGGGTCGACGCGGATGGATTGTTCCACTGGTGCCAGGTTCCTCCAAATTCGAGAGTCATCATCGACGTGTGGCGCGACGAGCGGCGCGTGAACGACAGCCGGATCGTGATGGATCGGGTGACGGCGGTGAACTTCGTGCTGCCATAACGGCTGCGCGCCGATCACGATGCGGCATCGACGGGTCGCTGGCGCGGTGTCTTCAACCGAGGCATCCTCCCCCCGGGGGACGCCCGCGAGGACCCAAGGCGGAACAAATGTCTCCGCCGTGCGTCCAACAAGCAGGAGGAGCCACGGTCGCGCTCGGTTGATTCGAGTCGCAGCGCGACTGCTCAGCACCGATTGGAGGGGCATCGATGCGGACATCAGGTGAAGCGCACGCCGTCGACGACGATGGCGGCGACGAAGGCGGTACCGACGAGGAGAGGCGGACCCGCGACCAACGAGCGGCCGCCCCGCAATCGCCCGCCTATCCGATCTGGACCAAGATCGAACCGGCGAAGCGCCGTCTTCCTCCCCTCCCGGCGCATCTGTCACGTCCGACTTGGGCTCGGCTCTGCCGACAGGTCGCGGCGTTTCTTCGTACGCGACTCAACAACACGCTGTCACTCCGCAGCCTCGTGCGGGTCGTCCGGGCGGAGATGCTCCTGGCTGGCGCGAGCCCCGACGATGTGACGGCTGCCCTGAAGTCGGCGGTGACGGATCATCCCGAGCTGAGCACCCTCGATCGGACGAACATGCTGACGCGACGCCTCGCGTCGGAGGAGCTGGTGGAGCAGATGCTCGCCTGGCTGCACGACGCCGAGGCAGCCGGGTAGTCGCAGAGCTCGATGAGCTTCCTCCAGTCGCCGCGAGACCGCGCCGCGGTGCTCATCCTCGCGTTGGGCGTCGCCATCGTGGTGGCTCTGTCGCCCTTTCTCAGCGGCCTGCTGGGCACGGCCGTGCTCTACGTGATGTTCGTCCCGCTGTACCGGCGGTTCGCGCGCAAGATGAAGCCCGGCGCCGCCGCGACGATCACCCTGATCATCGCACTGGTGGCGATCGGACTGCCGCTCGTCTGGCTGCTCGGCATGGTGATCGGCCAGGCGCCGGACGCGTTGCGCGGCGTGCAGAGCAGCCCCCTGTTCGCTCGCATCGGCAGTCTCCGAATCGGCACCGTGCAAGTCGGGACCGAGTTGGCGAAGGCGAGCGGCACGATCGTGTCCTGGCTCTCGGGTCAGCTCTTCGCCTTCGTCGGCGGCGCGACGGCGGCGGCGCTCAATCTCGTGATCGCCTTCTTCGGGCTGTACTACATGCTGCGCTCCGGCACGATGGTGTGGGGAACGGTTCGACCCTACATCCCCTTCTCGCCGCATACGGCGGATGCGCTGCGCGACCGCTTCGTCAGCGTCACCGAGGCGACCCTGCTCGGCACCGTGCTCGTCGCCGTCATGCAGGGGGCGTTGATTGGTCTCGGCTTCTGGGTCGTCGGACTTCCGAGCCCGCTGTTCTGGGGGACAGTCACCGCGTTCGCGTCGATCCTCCCTGTCCTCGGGAGCGCGCTCGTCTGGCTTCCCGCAGTGATCGTGCTGCTTCTGGAAGATCGCTACGGTGCGGCGATCACCCTCGCGGTGATCGGGGGAGGTCTCGCGAGTAATCTCGACAACCTGGTGCGGCCGCTGGTCTACAAGCGGGTGTCCGACCTCCACCCGATGATCACGCTGATCGGCGCGTTCGCCGGTGTGAAGTATTTCGGCCTGCTCGGCGTGCTCCTCGGACCGCTGGCGATCGCGTACCTGTTCGAGCTGCTGCAGTTCTACCGCGAGGACTATGGTGTCGGCGACGGTGGGCGCCGAGCGTCCTCGCGTGGCGAGATGCCGCCGGCCGTCGTGGTCGAGCGGAGAGTGGAGGAGGCTCAGGGCTGATCGCCCGGCGCCGGCAGTGGGCTCAGCGCCGGCGCTTCTGCTTGGCCCGCTTCCATGCGCGCTCCGACGGTTCGCCGGCGGGCCCCACGCGCACGAGGACCTCCGTGAGCACGGCGGATCCAGTGAGTCGAATCACGGTACCGGCGAACGGATACGCGTCATCGCGCTCGGCGTCGTTCCGCACCGTGGAGAGTATGGCGTCCATCGCGCTGTCCACCATCACCCCCGACGGCACCAGCACCCGCACACGGCCGAACACACCGACGAGCGCGATCTCACTTTCCCCTAGGGGCAGCTCGGCGTCTCGCAGGTCGATCAGCACTTCACCGAACATCACTCGCATCTCGAGCCGGCGCGGCACGATCCAGCGGCCGGTGCGCTTCGCCTCACCGAGGACGGCGAGAAGTCGTCCCTCCAGCGGCTGTGCTCCAGGGGCGGGAGCAGCGTGGTATGGAGCACCGACACGCATGGCAGCGCGCTCCGCAGCGGTTGCGCCGCTGTCTCGGCGGACGACGAGCTCCCGCATCAGGCTGTTGAGCTCCGAGGCAGACTTCGCGGCGTTGAGCTGCTCCAGCCGAGCCTCGTACTCTTCCTGAGTAAGCGCGTCCTCGGCGAAGCGGTCGGTGAGCAGCGCGATCATGCGCTCACGTGCGCCGGCGAGCACCTCGTTGTCGGTGGCCGGCTGTTCGGCGGCGCGCATGTTGTGGTCGGACAGCGACATGTCGATTTCTACGTTGGGGTCGACCGCGACGTTTCAGAATCCGGCAGCAGGACCCGTCGTGCAATGTCTTCGCGCCGGCTCGCTCTGGCGCTCGGCAGCGAACGGCACGACGTTCCCTCATGACTTCCCTGGCCGAGCCTCGCCCACGCACCCCCAGATCGTGGTGGCCCGCCGCGGCGCTCGTCTTCTTCGTTGCCGCATACTCGCTCCGCTACGTCGTGCTCGGCGAGCGCGCATACGTTCCCGAGCTCGCCGCATCGTTCCGCGCGAGATCGGCCCTCGTCGCCACTCATACGCTGTTCGGCCCTGTGGCGCTCGTGCTGGGGCTGTTCAATCTACTTCCCGCGATACGACCTCCGACGCGGCGACGCGTGCATCGCAACCTCGGACGCGTCTACCTCGCGGCGACGATCATGCTCGGCACGGCCGGCCTCGCGCTCTCCGTGCACGCCGCGGGCGGGCTCGTCTCGCGCCTGGGCTTCTTCGTGCTCGCGCTGATCACGGTGGGCAGCGCCTGTACCGGCTACTGGAGCATCCGCCACGGCAACATCGAACGACACCGCGAGTGGATGACGCGGAGCTACGCCTGCATCTTCGGCGCGGTGACGCTGCGTCTCTGGCTTCCCCTGCTCATCGTCGCGCACGGAGGGGAGTTCCTGCCGGCCTATCGATGGGTGGCCTGGCTGGCCTGGGTGCCCAACCTGGCGTTCGCCGAATGGACGATTCGTCGCGCGCGAACACGGCGTATCGCGCCGACGGTCGAGCAAGGGTCGCCGGCGTGACGACACCGCACGCGCCCATCGGGCGCGGCGCTCGCCTACGACGACACGCAGCGCAGCCCGGGGTGAATCTTCGGGGCGAGCGCCCGAGCTCTCGCCAGCAACGTGCAGGACTCGCCGACCAGCGGCGTGATCCGGCTCGCGGCGGCGAGCATCAGCAGCGCTTGCCGCGCAGCGCCCTTCGCGAGATAGGCACGCGGTTCGTAAAACGCGAGCGCGACATGGACTCGCGCGAGGAGTCGACGGGCGGCGGGCGCCGCGAGCGAGTCACCGGTTGCGGACTGACGCTGCAGCTCTGCGACGCGCAGACGCTCGACCAACTGTTCGACGCTCACCGATCGACCACGCGCGAGTAGAAGCTCGCGTTCCAATTCGGTCGCATGCCGCTGATCCGCCTGCGCGAGAGCGTCCGATCGCGCGAGAAACTCGCGGACAGCGCGCTCGGACGTCAATGCCTCGCGCCGTCGGTTCGCCTCGCTGGCCCCCGGCCAACCCGCATAGTCGTCGGAAACGGTGCCGAAGCCGATGGCCGCCGCCGCCCGCTGGCCTCGCTGCTCCAGCGAGCGCGCGCTGTCGAGCTCCGCGGTGATGCGACCGACGACGAAACTCGAGTCCACCGGGATGCGCCCAGCGAGCATGGCTCGGGCGTGCATCCACTCGAGCGCGGCACCGCAGATCGCCGCGGGAGGCCATTCGTGAGTCCCGCGATACTCGACGAAACGCGCCGACAGCTTCCTCAGACGCAACTGCGCGGCGAACGCTCGCGTCTCCACGTAATTGAAGTCCGCATCCCCCGCGCCGCCGACGAACGCGAACGATCGACCGCCGCCGACGGCGCGTGTGAATCCGTCACCTGGGTTGGAGAGACCCGCACCGAAACCGATCACGCCGGCGACGTTGGCGGGA